>JAZGDX010000226.1:0-3850 GCA_036478305.1 Bacteroidota bacterium | reverse complement strand
TTGAGAAGAAACAGCACCAGGTTCTCCGGCAGCAATTTCTTCAGTCGAATCAGATCTTCATACGAGTGCGTCGGCTTCACATCAAACTTCTTCTTGTTCTCGACAAGAATCGTGTAGAAGGTCTCATAATCATCGCTGATTTCGACGACGACATCCAGGTTTCTCAGAGTCTTGCGTACGTTGCGGCGCGCAGTACGCTGGAAGGAGTTCAGCAGGTCGCTGTTTCGGTCCAGCCTGACTGCGTGCGATATGTAATGACGCTGATAGCCGTACCCGCGGTACATCAACACGAAATCAAGATTCTGAGAAAAACTCTTCTGGTAGATGAATGGTGCGGGTGTGAGGTAGACCTCGCGAACCTTCTTCCTCCGACAGTATTGCTCGAAGGCGTCGACGACACTCAATGCAGACTCAACCCTGATGTCCTTCGCTACAAACGAACCGTAACTCGCGCCCACGGGAGACTCGTACATGCCGTTCTCCCATAAGCCGCCCGGTAGAACTGCCACGATCTCGCCATTTTCCTTGAACAGCAAATGATGAAAGGGAAATCGGTCTGGAAGGTGGTACTGAAGAAACCGCATCAAGTGAAACATCGTGCCGTTGTTCGATTCGCGGACGAACGCATCCCACTCCTCTTCGTGGGACGGTTCGTACTCGATAATCTCCATCGGGGATCGGCGATTTCTGCAGGAGAACTGTTGCGGAGCCGACGGAATATACCATATCCCTCCCAAAGAATCAAGGAATCCAACTGTGGGAGTGTGTGGAGGCGACCCGTCTTGCATTTCAGAAGAGATTGTTCTATGTTGGTGATCAATTCGAATCGACCATGAAGCCTCCTTACCTCTTTCGTCCTGCGTTTGAACTCATCTCAGTTGACTGCAACTCCCGGAGTCGCTTCGCAATTTCACCGAAGAGAAGGAGAAGTCCGTCGTCGTTTTCTCGGGAATGAACACGCTCCTTAGAACTCCACTTCAGAATCCCTTCGAGATGTTGCAGTACCGGAACCGCGTTGAAACCTTTAGGACTAACACAAGGAGAACACGATGAATTTTCACGCCCGTATGTTGCTGTTAGTCTGCATCCTCATGCTCCCGACCCGCGTTCGGGCGCAGGAATCGCCGTTTGTCGACGACGAAATCCATACGCTGCTCGTTAACGAACTTTCCGGCGACATGGCTTTTGACCATCTACGGTGGTTGGTACACTACCACCGCGTGGGAGGTTCGGAAGATTTCCATGAGGCCGCAGAGTACGTTGCAGCGAAGGCCCGGGAATACGGGCTTTCAGACGTTCAAATTGTCACACAGAAGTCGACCGGGACCAGCTGGACGGGCATTAGCGGCGAGGCCTGGATTACAGAACCCGTGTCTGTCAAACTCGGGAGCTACGCTGAGATCGCAGTAGCACTAGCGACGAATTCGCGCGATGCGGACATTGAAGCACAGTTGGTCGCCGTTGGTATGGGCACCAAGCCCTCCGACTACGAAGGAAAAGATGTCTCCGGAAAGATCGTCCTTGCGTCCGGTTCTCTGAGCCAGGTGATGCGTCAGGCTGTGTGGGTACGAGGGGCGGTGGGAATCCTTTCCTACCACTCCTCCCGCTCTAATCCGATCGATTTCCCGGACCAGGTAGCATACTCGAGAATCCCCCACGAAAGCTCAAGCGGAGAGCCGGGTACCTTCGCCTTCATGATTTCTCTCCGCAAGGGCAGAATGCTCGAGAAGATGATCAAGAAGGACTCGGTAGTCGTCAGGGTGACAATCGACTCTGAGTTCCGAGACCCCCCGATGATGGAATACGTTATGGCTGAAATCCCCGGGGCCACGATTCACGACCAGGATGTAGTCCTCACAGCTCATCTTCAGGAAGAGAAGACGTCCGCCAACGATGACGGTTCCGGTTGTGCAAACATACTGGAAATCGGAAGGACAATCGTACGGCTGATCGACGAAGGAAAGATCCCTCGTCCGCTCCGCGACATTCGCTTCTGGTGGACCACGGAGATCTCTTCCGAATACCGCTACTTCCGCGACCATCCGGATGAACGCCGTGAGATGCTCGCCAATATCAATCAGGATATGGTCGGGGCAAAGCAATCGATCGGAAGCAGAGCTCAACTTGCCTCGCGCACGCCGTACTCCCTCCCATGCTATCTGAGTGACGTGTTCGAAAACATAGTAGACTACGTGAAGGCCGGAAACACCTCCGACCTCCCCGTCCGCCAGGCCGGAGGTACCAGTCCACACCCGAAGCCGATCTATTCCCATCTCGGATCTCGCGAGGGCTACAACGCCCGGGTTGTAAAGTACTTCGACAACACTGACCATTTGGTGTTCAACGAGGCGATAATCGGAATACCCGGCGTTGATTTGACCAACTGGCCGGATTATTACATCCACTCCTCCGCCGACGACCTCTGGCAAGTCGATCAAACGCAGCTGAAACGGAACGCCTTTATCGTAGCCGCGACCGCGCTCTACGTCGCCAGCGCAACGGACGCATCAATTCCGACGATCTCAGCCGAAGTCTATTCCATGGCGCTGAAGCGGGTTGCAGAAGACCTCAACACAGCGCTGCAGCACATCGCGAACCCTTCAGCGTCCGCCGAGGAGGCCTACCATGAAAGCGTGAACCTCATCGAACAATCGTTCATACGGGAGCGCGGTGCCCTCCGGTCCATCAGGGTCTTCTCGAAACAAAGAAGATCAGCGATCCTAAGCCAACTAGAGAAAGATTTGCTGTCGAAGCGACGAGATTACGTGAAAGAAATAGAGAATTTCTACAAAGCGGTTACCGGCAGACGGTCGGCTCCGCGACTCAAACTCTCCACGAAGGAACGCGAGCTGAGGGAAAAGATTCCGGAAAATGTGGGGACTGTCGACGAATACTTTGAAAATCGGAAGAAAGTAGGAAGGGTCGGTGGTCTGCACCCTGTGATGCGGTATGAAGTCTACAATTTCGTCGATGGCAAGCGGAGCTATCTCGACATCTTCAACGCTGTGCATGCGGAGGCAATGTCGGCTGGCGCCTACTACTACGGCACTGTAAACCTCGGTACGGTTGAGCACCTGCTCGATATGGCAGTTGAAAAAAATGTGCTGCGGTTGAAATGATGCGACGGTGGGGAGGGATCTAACGGGATACAAAATGGAACCCTGGCGTAAGAACCTGTACATTCTCTGGTCCACTCAGTTTGTCTCGATGCTCGGGATAAGTTTCATCTCACCGTTTCTTCCCTTCTTCATCAGAGATTTGGGTGTAACAGACGAGCATGAACTGGCACGCTGGACCGGACTTACATTCGCCGCGCCATTTTTCGTTTCGTTTTTCATGGTGCCGATCTGGGGATGGCTAGGAGACCGCTACGGTCGCAAACTGATGATCGTTCGCGCAACGTATGGACTCGCCGTTGCACAAGTGCTCGTCGGACTCTCCCAGAGCGTGGAGCAGCTGTTCATTTTTCGGATGCTTCAGGGAAGTGTCAGTGGATTCATCCCGGCGGCGCTGGCGCTTACGTCAGCCAGCACTCCAAAAGAACGATCCGGATATGCCATCGGCGTGTTGCAAACTGCGATATCTGCGGGTACTGTGGTCGGACCGCTGGTCGGGGGGGCGCTAGCTGACGCTTTCGGGTTTCGGCCGATTTTTTTTATCGTGGCTGGAATGTTTATGATCAACGGGATTTTCGTGATCAAGGGAGTTAAGGAAATCAGGACCGACGAAGATCAACCCCGACGGTATCGATTTATCGACAACTACACGTACGCGCTGACTGGACCGAACATCCGGCTTGCGCTCATCCTCATAGTCGCTTCTCAGATCGCGATCGGGATGGTTCACCCGA
>JAZGDX010000225.1:0-5191 GCA_036478305.1 Bacteroidota bacterium | reverse complement strand
CGGTAGGATGACGCCATCGACGGATGACATTCCTCAGCGGGAGAGCCAGTTCCAGAGCAACGTCGTTATGATGTTCGGCGTATTTCTATTCCTTGCAGGCTTGGCCTTGAATGCGGAGATGTATCTTATGGATTCTTGGCGAACGTATCTCTATTACGCGCTGATGGCACTCGGACTGGTCGTCTTTCTCCTTGGACTGTGGTCGAAGGGGACCCGGATCACACGCCGCGAACCAAAGGGCTTTATCAATAAGAACATAGCGTTTTTCGTCTTACCGGGTGTGATTATCCTCTCCCTCGCATACCAGGTCGGCGCCGGAGTGCAGACTGTCATAGAGGAGCAAATGACCTGGAGCTTCGAAACCCCGTCAGGGGATGCCACGCAAACGCACATCATCCTCCGGTTTGTGGACTATCCGGAGCACTTCATCAGTGTCCATTCTTCCGATCTCGCAGAGAAACTTGAGACGTATGGTCAAGAGGTTATTGACGTCAAGATTTTCGTCACCAGCGACTTCGGAGTTACACGGGGCTTTCAGCTCGCTCAGATCGGACCGTTCACAGAATGGAGTGGTGTGACAAATTACCCTGCCGGATCTGATGTGAGCAATGCGCCCCCGTGGATGAACTAGAAACCTCGAAGAAAACCCTCCTATTTGAAACCAGCAACGTTCCTGCTCACTAGTCAGTCAACAGGTGGGTTGAGCCTCCGACAACGGACCAGGCAACTTTTCTGCTCTCGATCATCACCCTGATCTAGATGGTTGAACTCGCATTATCCATTCCTCACCCACTCAGAGAAACGCTCCTCGGATGCCTTCCAGACAGCCGTCTGTTGTCGGACTCAAAAATACCTGCTTGCCAGAGTACTTCCGACCGATCTCCTCGCTTACCTTGACTTCAAACACCGTATTCTTTACATTTCTAGAGTTTGTTGCGCAAGAGGAGCAGCTGTCAAGCCGCATACTGCTTCTCATCCCTTGAATGCTAGGGCAGGCAACTAAGGAGCAGACAGGAGCTCGGTGCAGCAGTGGCACAGAAGACGATAAAAAAGATTGCTATACTTGGGTCAACCGGCTCCATCGGTAGAAACAGCCTCGAGGTCATCGCTCAGCTTCCCGACCTGTTCAGCGTCTCCTACCTTACCGCTCATAGGAACATTGACTTGCTTCAGCAACAAATTGAGCAGTATCGTCCCAAAGGTGTGGTTCTGCTGGAAGAATGTTCAGCTTCCGTTCTCCGAAAATTGACGAACGGAACAACCGAGGTGCTCTCGGGCGAGGAGGGACTTCAAGAGATCGTCCGGCGAGATGACGTGGATCTGGTTATCAGCTCGCTCGTCGGGATCGCAGGTCTAAAGCCCACGATCGAGGCAATCAAGAGCGGGAAAACAATTGCACTCGCCAACAAGGAAACCCTTGTAGTCGCCGGCGCAGTGATTAATCACCTGCTGAAGAAGCACGGCGTCCGATTGATTCCGATCGACAGTGAACATTCAGCCGTTCTGCAGTGTCTCACTGGAGAGAGCAGGCCAAATATCGCCCGACTGATCCTGACGGCCTCGGGTGGACCGTTCCTCAACACACCGAAGGAGGAGCTGGAGCACGTGACTCCCGAGCAGGCGTTGAAACATCCAAACTGGAAAATGGGGAACAAGATCACGATCGATTCCGCGACCTTGATGAACAAAGGCCTGGAGGTTATCGAGGCACACTGGCTGTTCGATCTCCCACCGGAAAAGATCGACGTCGTTATTCACCCTCAATCGATAATCCACTCCATGGTAGAATTTGTGGACGGCTCAGTAAAGGCACAGCTCGGCGTTCCAGACATGAAGATCCCGATCCAGTACGCACTCACTTATCCGGATCGCATGCCGTCGACGTACGAGCGTCTTGACTTCGCAGGATTGCAGGAGATGACCTTCCTCAAGCCTGACCGAGATAAGTTTCAATGCCTCGACCTGGCCTACCGCAGCCTCCTGATGGGCGGCACCGCACCGGCAGTCCTCAACGCGGCCAATGAAGTGGCAGTGCAGAGCTTCTTAGACGGCCGAATTCGTATTGTTGACATCCCCCGCGCGATTGCAAATGCGCTCGACCGACATCGCGTCATTCCGAACCCCGAGCTTGAGGATGTCATTGAAGCTGATAGAAAAACTCGAGAATTTGTCCGGTCTAGTATGGGGCAATTCTCGTCACAAGATACGTAACAGACGCTGGGTATTTGCATGCCAGTTTATTACTTCGAACTGGGTTTTTACTTTCTGATAACCGTTGGTATCCTCATATTCGTGCACGAGTTGGGACACTTTGCTGCTGCAAGGTTGACCGGTATGCGTGTCGATATATTTTCCATCGGTTTCTTTGGGCGCGTCTTCGGCAAAAAGGTCGGAGATACCGACTACCGCTTGTCCTGGGTGCCGATTGGTGGGTACGTAAAAATCGCCGGCATGATCGATGAGAGCTTTGACACTGCGTTCCTGAAATCAGAGCCACAGCCGTGGGAATTTCGCGCAAAGCCGATGTGGGCCCGCATGTTCGTCATCTCCGCTGGAGTTCTCATGAACGTACTTCTGGCGGTACTGATTTTCTGGGGGATCAACTTTGCTTACGGCAAATTTCTCCGGGAAACCACTGAGGTAGGATTTGTAATCGAAGGGAGCGTTGCGGAGACCGCGGGCATCCGGCCTGGCGACAGAATCACCGCCATCAACGGTAAAAACGTCTCCCATTGGGATGAGGTGCTAGGCGTCGCGTATGTCGAGAATGTCGGCTCGGATATTATCATCGAGTTCGAGAGGAATGGCAACATCGAAACGCTTCGCATCCCCCGAGCATCCATTCCCGACCCTATGACTGAAAGGTTCGGCATTCAGCCCAAATTCCAGGCTGCCGTCATCCACGCGGTAGAACCCGGCCGGCCAGCTGAAGCTCTCGGGCTCCAACCCGGCGATACTATCGTGGCGCTGAACGAAACGCCAGTGTTTACGGATTCGAGGGTCGTTCAGATTGTCCAGGCCAGCGTCGGCAAAGAATTGAGAGTGAAATGGAAGCGGGATGACGAGATTCTGAGCGGGGTGACATCTCCCGATGAGGACGGCCGGATCGGGATAACGATCGGCAGCGAGTACACTGGCCCGATCACCCACGTAAGATATAACTTCCTCGAGGCGTTCCCCGAAGGCATCAAAGACCTCGTAACATACAGCCAGCTCATCCTACGGTCGATCTGGCAAATCATCGCGGGAGAAGTTCCTCTGGGAGAGTCGGTCGGCGGTCCTATTAAAATCGCCCAGATTGCCACGCGGTCGGCAGAAGTTGGTATCGGAAACTTCCTCGGGTTCATGGCGTTGCTGAGCATGAGCCTGGCTATACTCAACATTCTTCCGTTTCCCGCTTTGGACGGCGGCCATCTGATGTTTCTTACGTACGAGGCTGTGTTCCGTCGGGAGATTCCCCATCGCGTGAAGCTCGCTCTCCAACAGGCAGGATTTTTTCTCCTTCTCGCGTTCATGGCGTTTATCCTCTACAACGACATCGTCAACTTCTGAGAGAATCCTCCCGATTTGTGAAGTCGGTCACAGATTTTTGACATGAGAATAGAGGAAAAGGTTTACCAAATCTCGCCTGTAACACGTTTTCTCATTTTACCTGATTTTGGTGTTTCGGGCGTATCGGCTTGCTTTTCTTCACACATTTTGTTATTTTCGCCCTACTGAACGACGCTGTACGCCTACCTCCCTCACGATAGAAAATCAAACAACCAACACACTACACCTTTTTCAAAGGGGGTTCCTACAATGATTGTTTTTCGGGTGGAGAAAGTTGTGCTACCGTTGATGCTTGCTGCGCTTCTCGCCGTACCGACAAAGCGCGCCAACGCGCAGTGTTCGGAGGTGAACCAATTGAACCTGGATGTCGTACCTCTGGCCTCGGTGAACCTGGCCGACTTGATCGTGAGCGATGCGATAGAGAATAACACCGTCTACGCTTCAATGTTTATTGGCGTGAATGCCACGGTAGACGTGAGACTTGAGGGAATCATCGAAGTCCAGCTTCCCACCTACGACGATTTCCGCGAAGCGGGAAGATTTACCACCTTTCCGTTCACCGTGGAACAGCCGGGAAGAAACATTCTCAACACTGATTTCCCGAACGTGATAGACATCGACACTGACGAAACTGATAGTGATGTTCTGGATGATCTCCGGGAGATCGGAAAACTAGCCGGGGCTTTCCGGTTTACGGTCAACGTGCTAGACCTGACCGGCAACGTATGCGCCTCTGATGTCCATGAAGAATTCATCACAAATCCGGCTCAAATCCTTCGCACTGGCCCTACCGACGGAAGTCAGGAGCAGGAGGAAAACGTTGTCTTCAGCTGGACGGGTGATGCTGGATTCAACGAGTATGAGCTCAGCGTCAACGTGCGGGAGGGGGGGCAAAGCCTCGAAGATGCGTTGGGTACGAATCAGCCCCCGATCTTTTCCGGATCCACCGGAGCTCAAACCAGCGTGAATCTCCGAAACCTCTCACTCCAGCGCCAGGTCCTGCCCGGCATGGAACTGGTGTGGCAAGTTACCGGCATCGTCCCAGGAGTTGGCGGAGGATTGCAGATTCCCACCGACATCGGCTCGTTCTTCATCCTGGACCCCAACAGTGCACTCATGAGCACCACCGTGAGCCGGCTGATCATCTTCTTGCAACAGGTTGGTTACTCAGACTTCGCGAGTCAGCTTCAGGGAGGGGAGATTACATTGACCGGTGAGTTCGAACTCGACGACGGAACGCTCCTGTCACTAGAGGAACTCACGAGTCTTATTACCTACTTAGAGGCAAACAGCGATAACGTCATCGGTGTGGGAGTTGAATAACAACTAGCGAAGTCTTATCGGAGAATAATATACCGGGGAGGTTGATTTGTCATGAAGAATTTCAAGGATATGCACACTCGAATGATTGTCCCAGTTTTGGTCGGTACGATTTTCGTCTTTGTCGGAGCACGATTATGGTTGCCGCTTGCGCCAACTGTAGGTCTTGTGACGAAGGTGGTAAAGGAAGTAACACACAAACCGGGAGACGAGGATTGGCATAAGGCGAAGGTCGGTCAGCCGTTGACCAGCGGCGATCTGCTCAAAACAGGACAAAAATCGATCGCCATCGTGAAATTTGCCGACAACAACGTGCTGA
>JAZGDX010000224.1:0-3565 GCA_036478305.1 Bacteroidota bacterium | reverse complement strand
GAACTCGCAACAGTGTGCCTCTCCCTTCATTGATATTGTCTTGAAGTTTTACTATATTCGTAAAAATTAATGATCGGAGCATGAGATTAAGTCGTTTCACTCAATCCCTTGGAGTTAATATCCTTTGAACGCCATTCCATGGAGAAGTTGAGTTGTGTCATTTTTGACCTCGACGGGACACTGGCCCAAACCAATCAACTCATTTTTGCGGCGTTCAATCACGTTGCGCAGCAGTATGTGAGCAAGACATACTCTCCTGAGGAGATCACGGCGATGTTTGGGCCTCCCGAAGAGGCCGCGGTCGAGAGCATGGTCGGGCAGGTGCACTCCAGGGAGGCGATGTCCTCGTTGTTGGAATACTACGGTGATCACCATGGTGAATTTGCCTGGATTCACCCCGGCGTCGAGGAAATGCTGGAGTATCTGAAATCACGTAATGTTCGACTGGGTCTTTTCACGGGCAAAGGACGTTCCACGACAGAGATCACGCTGGTGGAATTCGGTCTCAAGCGTTTTTTTGACGTTATCGTTACGGGAAACGACGTCGTGAGCCACAAGCCGTCGGCAGAAGGGATTCGGAAGATTCTCCGAGCCATGAATCTGAAGACGGAATGCGCGGTGTTCGTCGGTGATTCGATTAACGACATTCGCGCGGCACGTGAAGCGGGGGTGCTCATCGCTTCAGTGGTGTACGACTCTTTTGCAAAAGAGAAGGTGCTGGAGATGAACCCTGATCTTGTATTCCACAGCGTTGACGGGCTATTCTCCTGGGTGAAAAATCAGCTACAAACTTCGTATCAGTAGGTTGCCAAAATTAGGCCGAACGTGGTGACACGAAGAGATGGGATGGGTGATATAGTGCGGTGGGGTTTGCTCGTGTCGTTGGCGCTGGTGAGTTGGTCGTTCTCTCCGGCCGAGGTGGGGGGAGTAGCTCCTCCTGGATCATCGCGGCTGCCGTTTATTCGGGGACTTCGGGTCTACAACAGTGCGAACGAATTGCTTCCTCCGTTCCTGATGCGCAGTGACCGCGACACGCTGGGATTCTCCAACCAGATTGCGATAGAATTCGATGTGGGGGAGAGACTCGTTCCCGACCTGGAAATTGTGTTCTACCACTGCGATCGGGACTGGGTTATTGACGACAACGAGTTTCTTCGGAATGAGTTTCGCAACACAAGTTTCAGACTGGACTACACCCCTGCCCCTCTGGGGGTGTTGCACTACACCTATCGATTCGTGAATCGATTTCCGGATGAAGAGGGGATCGTCCAGTTTCCGTTCTCTGGGAATCACATTTTTCAGATCGTTGAACGGGAGACCGGAGACACACTAGCGACAGGCCGAATCATTGTGGTAGACCCGGTAGTGGGCGTAGAGGTGAGGGTCGATAACGAGATCATCGCCGACGAAACAGCACCAATGAACCAAGCGCATCGCACCCGGGCGAAGGTGCAGATTCCTGAACTGGAACTTGACGACATGGCATTTGCACAGCTCCTCCATGAAGGCTTTGTCACCACCATTGATATCTATCAGGATCAGAATCTGTGGCAGCCGCATCGAGTAAGCTTTAGC
The DNA here is from genome assembly GCA_036478305.1 of Bacteroidota bacterium. Classification (GTDB taxonomy): domain Bacteria; phylum Bacteroidota; class Ignavibacteria; order UBA10030; family JAZGDE01; genus JAZGDE01. Next base: position 1,990 of record JAZGDX010000224.1, on the reverse strand, counting down.
GACGGCAACAGGTGGACTCGTGCTGAGTGGACGAGGTCTTACGAGCGGATTTTCGAGCACCGAAGAATCTATCCCGGAAACCACTACCGGCGCCTGGACTTCAGCGACGTACGTCTGTATCCTCCTCGACGCCCCGTAAAGCTCGTAAGAGGAGTTGACTTACCTCGGTATCTCTGGCAGGGGACGGGAGATTTGAGGGGTGGATCGAAGTTCGTACCACAGAGCGGAATTTACTCGGACTACCTGGAGGTCGAATTCCGGTTACGTGTGGAGCCTTCGCCGGTCAAGGATGTTTTCGTCGTGGGCTCCTTCAATCAATGGATGCCGAGGTTCGAAGACCGACTAAGACTCGACTGGCGTCAGCGAGCCTACGTTGGACACAGATGGTTGCGTCGTGGCATCTACGACTACTACTATATGCTCGGTTGGTGGGATCCTGCAGCCGATTCGGTCACCGCGCAGGATTGGTTCACCCTTGAAGGGAACGACTGGAGAACTGTCCGGGACTACCACGTTCTCGTGTACTATGATGATCCGCGGTACGGAGGGTTCGATCGAATCATCGGGATGGGCAAGGGGACAAGTCCGGGTGGAACATCGGTAACGATCGAATAGATACGAGGAGGGTCGGCGTGACGACGTCTTCCAAGACAAAAGTTGGTGTCATCGGAGTTGGCCGTCTCGGCACTGTCCATGCAAAGATGTACCATGAACTCGATTCCGCAGAGCTGGTCGGAGCCTACGACATCGACCCTTCCCGGTGCGATCCCGTGGCGAAAGAGTTGGGTGTTCATGTGTTCCCAACGCTCGACGAGCTGCTCGCGAACGTGGAAGCTGTGAGCATCGCGACTCCGACGGTGACGCATTACGCGATCGCATCCAGCACAATCGAGCGTGGTCTCCACGCATTCATCGAAAAGCCGATCACCTCGACCGTCGACGAAGTCCAAAAGCTCATTCGTGCTGCGGACGCTCGGAAAGTCAAAGTTCAGGTTGGCCACATTGAGCGGTTTAACCCTGCGCTCCTCGCGCTCGAGAAATATCACTTGGCGCCGATGTTCGTCGAATGTCATCGCTTGGCGCAATTCAACCCGCGGGGGACGGATGTCGCGGTTGTACTCGACCTAATGATCCACGACATCGACATCATCCTGAGTCTTGTTCAGTCGCCGGTCGAGAAGGTCGACGCGAGCGGAGTGGCGGTGGTGTCGGACAGTGTGGATATCGCGAATGCGCGGATAGAGTTTGCGAATGGGTGCGTTGCAAATGTAACGGCTAGTCGAATCTCGCAGCGGAAGATGCGCAAGATGCGTTTGTTCCAGCGTGACGCGTACATTTCGATCGATTTCTCCGAAGGGCTCGCCGAGGTCTTTCGACTCGTGGATGATACTGATCCGGCAGCAGACAAGACGATGCTGCTGGGAGAAATCGGTGAAGGGAAGTACAAACGTAAGATCGTGTTTGAGCAGCCAGAGGTGAAGGAGGTGAACGCGCTGAAGGTCGAGCTCGACTCCTTTCTCCGTTCGATCCGTGATGATCGAGAGCCAGTCGTCACCGCACGCGATGGACTGCGGGCCCTTCAGGTTGCCGATGAAATCCTGCAAAAAATCAAAAACCAGAGCATACGCGTAAGTTGAGAACGACAACGTTGCGACGACCGAGCGGTACCGTGAAAACTGGAGTTGAACATATCGATATTCAGGAAGAGACTGTTCGCACCGTCGGCAAGATCGCAGACGCCGCCAACATCGAAGCCTATGCAGTTGGCGGATACGTGAGAGACAAGCTGCTTGGCAGAGAAGTGGCGGACATCGACATAGTTGTTGTTGGTGAGAGCATCCCTTTTGCGAAGCATGTTGCGAGCGAACTTGGCGTAAAGAAAGTGGTGACCTTCGAGAAATTTCGGACGGCAATGGTTCCGTTGAACAAGCACAAGCTCGAATTTGTCGGTGCAAGGAAAGAGCACTACCAGCGGATGTCTCGAAAGCCG
>JAZGDX010000223.1:0-6362 GCA_036478305.1 Bacteroidota bacterium | reverse complement strand
GTGAGGGCATCTCTCAGCTGAGCAGCGGCATTGTCAAACACCGCTATACTTTTCCTCTGTCTCTTGTTTTCTCCGTCGAGCTTGCTTTCGGAAATCGTGAGGTACTTCTTCCCATTTTTCGATTTCCGGACGTCGACGAAGTAGGTCGTCTTTCCGGAGCGAACCATATTGCTGAACAATTCATTCTGATCGGTCATAGCAGTTTCTCCTTGTTAAGAAATGAGACATGATGTGGGTTAAAGGTTTTGATTCGACTGACGCGTTCGCGGAAAAAGTAATCTTGGTCTGATGCAATTCGCTGTTGCATGACCTTACGAAGAGCGTGGAAATTGCATAACAAGGTCGAATTCTGTATATTGTGCGGTGCTGCAACCTTCACAGCGCTCTGGCGTTGGTATGATTTTCGTGAAGTCGAGGTGAAGTTGCAACTAGAAAGACTTGACCGATCGAGGGAATCGTTAACCGATTTGGATACGTTGGAGAAAGGCTAGAGCGGAACTCTCTGCACTGGCGCTATCGTCTAAGGGTTTAGGACGTCGCCCTCTCAAGGCGAAAATACGGGTTCGAATCCCGTTAGCGCTACTCCCAAATTCACCCACGAGTCCGCCTGAGCGGACGAATGGATGTGATTTTGTCCCGAAGGGACTCCTTTCCTAACGGGATCACTTCGTGACGGAGAGGATCCCGACGGACGGAGTGAGTCGGGATCTGGCCCAAAGGGAAATACGGGTTCTCCGCCTTTGACACAAAACGTCTTCGGCGGACAGGGAATCCCGTTAGCGCTACGGAAACTTAGTTCGAATCTCTGTTGTAGCTACCAACCTTGTACAACCCAGTCTTTCACCTTTTCCCCGGCTAATGGCATTACATTTCGATTGAGTAGGACCCACTATTCTTTCTCTTCTTTCCCTTTACTTCTTCTATCCGACAAGGTATATTTAGCGAGATGCTCCAATCGAGGAATCTTTCCCCAGTGTGGGTGGTACCTTGATGGGAAAAGGCGAGATGCCTCACCTCAATTCACACTGATGAATCCAATGATAGTTTAACATGGACCTCTTTAATATAGTCGCGATTCTGGTCACACTTACCGCCGTGTTCAGCTACGTCAATTACCGCTACATTGGCTTGCCGGTCACCATCGGTGTAATGCTCATCGCACTCTCGACGTCTCTGATGCTGAATCTGTTGGGCTCGTTCGGGTTTGGCCTGGAACAGCAAGCGCAGGCGTGGCTCCGGAGCATCGACTTCGACAAGACGCTGCTCCATGGAATGCTCAGCTTCCTCCTGTTCGCAGGTGCCCTCCACATCGATATCAATGATCTTGCAACGCGGAAGTGGAGCATCGGCTCGCTCGCCACGGTCGGAACCATAATTTCGACGTTCATCGTGGGTACTCTTACGTGGTGGGTACTGGGATGGTTCGGGGTTGAGTTGTCGTACATCTACTGCCTGCTGTTCGGTGCACTCATCTCGCCGACCGATCCGATTGCGGTGCTCGGAATCTTGAAAACTGCTGGCGTACCGAAGAGTCTCGAGATAAAAATCACAGGTGAGTCCTTGTTCAATGACGGGGTGGGCATCGTGGCCTTTTTCGTCATCCTGGAGATTGCCACCGGGACCCACGAGGTAAGTGCTGGGCACATCGGAGTGCTTCTAGTTCAAGAGGCGCTTGGGGGAGTCCTGTTTGGGCTGGGAGTCGGCTACCTGGCGTATCAGATGCTCAAGAGTGTGGACAACTACCAGGTGGAAGTCCTCATCACGCTGGCGCTGGTGGCGGGGGGCTATGCCCTTGCCAACGCGTTACACCTCTCCGGTCCCATCGCCATCGTAGTAGCAGGCCTCCTGATCGGAAACCACGGTCGGTTGTTCGGCATGTCGGAGGAAACACGGCTTCACCTGGATGTCTTCTGGGAACTTATCGACGAGATCCTGAACGCGGTGCTGTTCGTGCTAATTGGCCTGGAGGTTCTGGTGCTCACCTTTACTCAGTCGTACCTGCTGGCGAGCCTGCTGATTATCCCGCTTGTGCTCCTCTCCCGGTTTATAGCCATCGGGATTCCAGTGACACTGCTTCGCTCTTTTCGAACGTTCAGTCCAGGAGCGGTTCGGATCATGACCTGGGGCGGACTCCGGGGGGGCATCTCAGTCGCACTCGCACTATCCCTACCGCCCGGGGCGCAGCGCGACGTGATTCTGGCTATCACCTATGCCGTTGTAGTGTTTTCTATCCTGGTGCAGGGACTCACGATTGAGAAACTGGTGAAGCGGACTATGCTGAGGCACGAAGCAGAGGAGGAGTGATACAAAATTTGCTGCCTAAAGGAAGACACTATAAGGTGAGGTTTTGAAAATGCTATTTCAGGTGTGCAAGATTGAAAAGGATCAAGGTTTCTTGTCGTCCCCCGTCTGGGCAACGTGGACGAGCAAGTCACGGCTCAACGAGATCCCGATTTGCCAGCGGCGAAATCGGCAGTCGGCACAGCTCCCTGCAAGCTCATCGCGGCTTGAACACCCAACGGCGTTAGCGATTGCTCTTGCTCTGACTTGAGATAGGCATTGGGGTCGTGATGGAGCCCCCCTTCCGGAAGCCATTCCCACAGCGGTCCCAGGTCCTTGCGTACCCGGTCTTCATAGAACTGTGGAAGTTCAGTTGTCTCTTGTTCGAAATAGCAGCGGAACTGAGGGTCGGCATCGAGACGTCGACGCACTTCAGTGAAGTACTTAATCCTACCAAAGCCCTCTGACGACACTGCCCGCACCACGTTCATCCACTGTGGGATTATCCCCTTGGTCGCTTTACACCGGTCAATAATCGCGCGCCACGAAAATGTGTACTTGGTCAGATCGATCACATGCTCGTAGAAGTCAGGCCAGGAATAGTTCTTCGGCTTCACGTTCATCGCGTGATTGTTGTTGAGGAAGTGAAACGGAAATGGTAGCACCCGATTGTCGCGCTGGTATTCGAGGTTGAGCGGCGCAGCCTGTCCGAATGCGGAGAGCAGTGAATAAGCTGGAAACGCTCCCGGTGTCATGTCCACAAATCGTTTTGTCAGCTCGAAGGGTTCCGATCCTTCGTCCACGTCGAGTCCGAGCACGAAGTTGGTTTGCACGTAGGGCATGTACCTCAGGATCATGTTGACGTGATCCGCAACCTGCAGGACTTTGTCCATCCCCGTTGCCGTACCGGTCTTAGACTTGTTGCCTAGATCGTACCACGATTCAATGCCAGGCAGGAGAGCCTTGAATCCGTTCCGTTTGAGCCGCTTCAGGTGCGGCTCCGACAGGAGAGACAGACTGCTCTCGGCAATATGATCGATGCGATCGGGAGGTACAGCCTCCTCGATCGCATCCATGCAGTCGTTGAATCGAACACCAAAATTCGGATCGTGCCAGCCTACGCGCGGCCGCTTGAACTTCCGCAAGAGAAACCGCAGGTCCTCCTTGATCACACCGAAATCCAACTGCTGATACGGTACGACCGAGTCGATACAAAAGCTGCAGGTGTACGGACACCCCAGACTGCCGAGCATCGGAACGATTTTGATGAGAGGGGCTTTCTTCATCGTGGGCTCGATGAACTTCCAACGCTCGCGTACCCCGGGGAGCGCTTCGGGCTGCTGTTTCGCTGCCATGTGCACGCCCATTGGCCTGTGCTGCGAGCAGTCACGCAAGACGTCACGGATCACTGCTTTGTCGGTGAAGCCCAGGACGTAGTCGAAGTACTGCAGCGAATCCTCCGGGAAACAGCGGGCGTGGGGGCCACCAAGTATAGTGATTGCGCCATTTGACCGGAATAAGTTGCTCAGCGAGTATGCGAGCTGCGCAGCTTGCGTGAAAGCTCCTACGAAGACGAGGTCGACGTTGTCGGGTAACTCCTTGACCAGATCCTCAAAACCTGTATAACACACGAACGTGACGTCATGTCCTTCTTCTTCGCACCATACACCAATGACTTGCGGCATGATGCTCGCAAGATTCGGATTCATTAACCGCGCGTACAATGCTCGAGTGGGACTTTTGGTAACGAGGTCGATGACACCGATACGGAGCTTGCGCATACAGCCTCCGGAGGATAAAGGATCAACAAAGCACACGCTGGGAACTGCTTCCGCTCGGATACGGCAATGATCAAGAAATTGAAGGTTCTGAATTCCGATTCAGTTCCAACGTGGCAGGTTTCCAGATAAAAAGGAAAGGTGAAAAAAATATCTCTGTCAGTAGGCTACGCAAAAAAATGTAGACAATCAGGGAGTGAAAGTCAACTAGATAATCTCCGACCTTGCAGAACCTGACATCCTTACCATAGAAAACGAATCATACGAAGGACCACTGAAAGCGGACTGATCACAGAATAAACCCAATCATAACGCTGTCAGCTCAACGCCATATGCCACGTTTCCACATCGTGACGCCTCTACTGCCGAGGCAAGAACCCTTTCAAACATTGCAAGGCATCGGGTTCACGGTCTACTTCGACTTGCCCTTGAATCCCCGACGATGAGTGCAATTTGCTCTTCTCGTGTTACCCCCATTCGCCTCAGACTTTCAGCGAAGGAGGACGAGGAGCCGATTGTGGGCGCAGCGTCGCATTCCAGAAAATAAATCCGCCCGCTCCCTTTTTCGTACAGGAAGTCGACCCTCGCTGCCCAATCGATTGCAAAGATCTCTGCGACCTGCGCAGCGAGTTCCTGAATGCGGTTCGAGAGGTCCGGATCATCAAGCTCTGTTTTCTTCGTTTTCATGAGATTCTTCCGGAAGAACGAATAGAGCTTCCTCTCCGGTCTCATGACCTGGAGCGGAGTGCCCACCTTCCCTTTCAACACTGCCACCGTCACGTCCGCGCCTAGGATGAACGGTTGAACGAGATACTCACTCGTTCTGCGACTCTTGGGGATCTTGCCATCTCGACAGATCCTGATCCCAAGCGAATCTGAGCCATGCCGTGGCTTGAGGAGAAGGGGTGGTTCAAGAGCAGAGGAATCAACGGCGGTGAAGGTAGAAGGGCAGAAAACACCGAACTTTTCCACTTGCCCGTTTGCAAAAAGCTTATCGAAGGACTCTTCGAGCGCCCCGGGAGACGGGCCAGCGTATTTGATGCCCGCGCTCGTCAGCTCGCGCGTGGCTTTTACCATCAGCGCATCTGAAAGCCGAAGGAGATTGATTCCGTCAGAACTGTTCAAGGTCTGAGGGTTCTTGTAGACGATAACAGTCGCCTCATATCCCATCGCCAGCAGCCCACGCGCAAGCATCCACGCTTCGACGCGATGGACCCAGCTAACGGGATCGCGACTCAGGGGGGGAGCAATGACAAGTATCTTTGGTTTCTTTCCCTGATTTTTCATCCAACCGTATGTTCAATTGACCACGAATTCGGAGGGTTCAGGCAAAACGGGGAGGTCTCGCGGAACAAGAAAACCTCACTAACCTTTTGGCATCTGACCAGCAGCAGTTGCTGGACGAGCCAGATCACTTCAGCAAAATGAGTTTCTTCGTCTCAATGTAATCTCCTGCCTGCCCCGACAAAGTTCCGATGCGTCGGGACAAACCAGAGGCCCGCAGCCGATAAAAATATGTCCCACTTGCCAAACCATCTGGACGCCATTCAACGATGTAAGTTCCTGCTGGAAGATTTTCAGAAATCAGCGTGGCAACCTCTTCTCCAGACGTGTCAAATGCTCTCAGCGTCACATAGCCAGATCCGGGCAGAGAAAACTGAATCTTGGTTGCGGCGTTGAATGGATTGGGATAATTCTGCTTGAGAGAAAACTCTGACGGAATGCCTCCGGCGATTTTTTTCACCGATGTCGTCGGCATCGCACTACGAAAAACACCGCCCGACGCCGTTCCTGCAAAAATGTAGCCAACCGAATCGATCGCAAGACACCTCACGTCAAGATCTGTCAACCCGGTGTTGATCGGCAGCCAGTTCCCGCCGTTATCCGTCGACTGAAACACCCCACCATTTCTCGTGGCGGCGAAAATGTGATTGCTGGAATTGATGGCGAGATATTCAATTACGGGATCCGTCAAGCCTGCGTTGACCGGCAACCACGTCGCTCCATTATCCGTGGAGCGGAACACGCCGCCACCCCATCCACCCGCAAAAATGTGACCGGATGAATTGACGGCAAGAGACCTGAAATCCCAGTCGCTTCTTAAGCCTGTTGTATTCCAACTTTCGCCTCCATCCGTCGAGCGATATACACCCACAAAGGCAGTTCCAGCGAAGATATGGCCGATGGAGTTGATAGCAAACGAGCGAACAAAGTCGTCTGACAGCCCTGTATTGACCTGCATCCAGCTTGCTCCCTCATCCATGGTTCGAAAAGCACCGCCGCCAGACGTACCCGCAAAGACAG
>JAZGDX010000222.1:0-4024 GCA_036478305.1 Bacteroidota bacterium | reverse complement strand
CCTTTGTTGATGCGGAGCGGAGGAATGCTTCGGTCGTTCAATTGAATGATGAACTCGCCGTCCTCGTAATGAACCGTGAAATCCGGGATAACGTAATTTTCTTGTTCAGAAGTTACGCCTTCGCCTGGCTTGGGGTTCAGCCGCTGAAGAACTTCGAAGATCCTCTTGACTTCGTCCAGAGATATTCCGAGACTCTTGGCCAGATCCTCGAAGTGTTTGAGAGTGAATTGATCGTAGTGATCGCGGAGGACTTTAATGGCAAGGTCCTTGGCTCTGGTCTCGTTAGGACTAACTTCGAGTTGAGCTATCAAGCACTCCTGCAAGGTTCGGGCACCGATACCGGGTGGGTCGAGCATGTGTATATTTTTCAGGACCCGTTCTGCCTTTTCCTGCGATATCGCAATTCCGTTGGTGAGGTTCGCATCCTGGACGATCAGCTCGAGGTCACGACCAAGGTATCCGTCTGGATCGATGTTACCGATGATCTCATGTCCGAGGAGTGCCTCTTCATCATCCAGGTCCAGGAGATGAAGTTGTTCCAGCAGTCGCTGGTGCATCGGGACACTCGCAGGAATCGGGAGATCCTCACGTTCTGGGTCCTGTGCAGTTCGTTCGCCCCTCGATCTCCAGGATTCATCGTGCACAAAATCATCCAGTGAATAGGGATCTTCCTCGGCCGATCCGTTGGCCTGTTCTGTCTCTTCGGGTTGGGTCTCGTCCGCAGTAGTCTGATCGAGGTCGTCCTCCATTCCTTCCTCGAGCAGTGGGTTGGTCTCCAGCTCAGTCTTGAGGCGTTGCTCGAGGGCCAGTATGGGTAACTGGAGCAGCTTCAGGTATTGAACCTGCTGTGGTGTAAGTTTCTGCTGAAGCTTCAGCTGTTGACTGAGGTGGATCATTCCAATCTCAGAGCTCGCCTGTACCAAGAGCTGAACTGAATGTTCTCATTGGCGCTCACGGCGGACCGCTGCAACTGTCTCTTCCAATCATTCGTACCACGCATCTCCATATCTCCGAATCAATGCATCGCGAAGAAAATCTGTCAGAGGGACTCGCTCTCGAATTCCTCGCTCGATTGCCGGGACACAGTCTCTGGTCATAACGTCCCAGAGGACATCATCCGCCGACTTCTTCATTCGAATGGGAACCAAATGACACGAAATCGGTTATTTCCACTCGATTTCTCCTTTGAGAAACGCTTTTTCGAAGGTACACTTCGCGACCGGACCATCGTAAGTTACAAAAACGTATTCTCGATCCTCTACACAGGTTGTGGTATATTCTCCCGGCGTACCTTCGTAAAGACCTACTCTCTTGATGGCCTCAAGGTGCTTCTCACTCAGGTACTTTGCGACGCCAGGATATGCCTTCTCGACCTCGTCGGTTTCGTCATCTTCGAGCGGCGCACCCCTGATGCCCGAAACGCAGCAGCACGCGCCACGACACGCCTACAGATCGCAAGCAAAATTTGCCGACGCAATGTTGGATTCCACAAACACCCCACCTACGGTCAACATTCTATGGGCTCCTTTTGAATCCCACGGAGAAAGATACGCAATTTTCCATTCAGAGGAAAGTCGTTCGAATTCCGACTTTTCATCTGCGAGGATGTGACTCGAAAAAGACTAGAGCAACCGAAAGCTTTACAGCCGGGCGAACACCTTGCCCGGCAACTGCTTTACGAGCCCTTTAAACTCAAGATTCAGGAGATGAACGAGCGCATCGGATGTCGGGAGAGAGGATTGTCCAGCAAGAGCGTCGATGTGAAGCGGCTTGTCGGATAGGACTCTGTAGATAGCATTCTCTCCGTCGGTCAGAGGAATCTCCGCAAGTTTTGCCTCAGATGTATGTTGTCCAAGGGGCGGGCGCAGTCTTGGGTTCAGTTCTGCCAGGATATCCTCGACGGTTTCGATGAGCTTCGCCTGCCCGTCTTGGATGAGTTTGTTAGGGCCTCCTGCCCTTCGTTCCGTGATGTTTCCAGGGACGGCGAAGACTTCGCGATTTTGGTCCAGTGCAGAGTTAGCGGTGATCATTGCACCGCCCTGGATCGAGGTCTCTACGATAACGGTGCCCCAGCTGAGTCCGCTGATAATTCGGTTTCGGCGAGGGAAATTCACCGCATCCGGCTGGGTTCCCATCGGATACTCTGATGCAATCGCCCCCTGCTCGATGATGCCATCGACGAGTCTCGTGTTTTCTGGAGGATAGATGACGTCGATCCCGGATCCGAGGACAGCGAGCGTTCGACCTCCTGTTTTGAGTGCAGCCAGGTGTACGGTCGTATCGATTCCACGGGCAAATCCACTAACAATAGTGATTCCGACGGATGCCAGCCCAACGGTCAATTTCTCGGCGATGACTTTGCCGTAGTCGCTCGGGTTTCGCGTGCCGACAAGGGCAATCGCGAATTGGTCATCAGCTTCGAACGAGCCAAGGACGAAAAGATACGGAGGAGGATCATAGATCTTCTTGAGCAGCGGCGGGTATTCGCTATCCCAGTAGGTTATGATGCTTCCGCCCACCTTATTCAGTTTGGCAAGCTGTTCATCTGCGAATTTCTCTCCCAGATGGCCTCCCTGCCCATCGCGGTGTCGGATGACGCTGAGCGCAAGTTTCTTGTCAAATCCGCTCACCTTGATGAGATCTCTTGTCGGCGCGTGGAGAACTGCTGAAGGTGACTTGAAGTGTGAAACAAGGGTACGGAGTCGGTTGGGCCCGATCCCGGGAATCATCGAAAGGGTCAAAAGATCTCTGACGTTGAACATCGGATCGTGGACTCGTTCAATCGATCACTTCCACTCCATCAACAACTGCAACGACGACGGTGTGAACAGGGACGTCCTTTCGGCCGAGGACTTGCTGGGCGGCTGCTCCCTCTCGCACGGCGAGGACTGTATCTCCAATTCCGGCATCGACGGTGTCAAGGGCGAGGAAATCGCGGCCGATGTACTTCCCCTCGAGGGTAATGGGCTGGATGATCAGAATCTTAAACTGATTGAGGGTCGGGTTCTTTTGTGTTGAGACGATCGTGCCGGTGACTTTGGATAATATCATGGCGGAAAGTTTGTTCGAGTGCAGTGAGCGAAGCTTGACAATTCAAAAGTTGAGCGAGAGAATGCGTTGTTTGTACTGCTTTACAACTTTTTCGGCCTCTGATTGCGTCCTGGCCTCGCAAATGATCCGGATGATGGGCTCGGTGTTCGATTTTCGTAGGTGCACCCAGTAATCGGGAAAATCTAACTTGAGGCCGTCATCGGTATTCACTCTGCCGTGTGCTGAGGTCCCATCCTTCAACGTATGAAATACCTTGTGACTGTCGATGCGCTCCAGAGAGACCTTGTCCTTTGCGATCGAGTAAACTGGTAGGGTCTGTTTGAGCTGGGACAGCAGGCCGCCAAATTCCGTCAAATACTGAAGCATGAGTGCGACTCCGATCAGTGAGTCTCGTCCGTAATGGAGGGCAGGGAGGATGACTCCCCCGTTCCCTTCTCCACCAATCACTGCTCGCACTTCTTTCATTTTGTCGGCCACGTGGACTTCTCCCACAGGAGTGCGATAGACCTCCGCGCCGTACTGATGAGCGACATCCTCGACGGCGCGTGTCGTGGAAAGGTTGACTGCAACTTTGAGCCCTGGATTGCATTCCTTCTGGAGCACGAATCGAATTGCCCCCACCACTGTGAACTCCTCCCCGAACGGGTGCCCTAGCTCCGTTATGAGGGCAAGACGATCGGCGTCCGGGTCTACGACGATTCCGAGGTCGGCCTTGTGCTGAAGAACTGTCTGGCAGGCCTCCGTAAGATTCTCGGGCACTGGTTCTGGAGGACGTGTAAAGATGCCGCTGAGGTCACAATTCATCGGGATCACGGTGCAGCCGAGTTTTCTCAAGAGATCGGGCAGGATCACAGCACCTGCGCCATTGATACAGTCTACCACGACCGTGAATTTTCTGGCCCGAATGGCTTGAACGTCCAGATACTTGATTGCAAGCACTGCTTCGAGATGCTTCTGGGGATATGAGTCATCA
>JAZGDX010000221.1:0-3075 GCA_036478305.1 Bacteroidota bacterium | reverse complement strand
TTTCGTGATCTGCATAGTCGGATGTGGTAGAAGCAGGGAGGAAAAGCGCGTGGAAGCAGACCGGTTGTTTCAGGAAGCGGTGCAGCTACGTGATCAGGGCGCATTTCGAAAGTCTGAGGAGCATTTTCTGGATGCCCTACGATTCGACGAAGACCTTGAGCGCAAGGAAAGGATTGCCGACGAGTACTACTACCTTGGTCTCCTGCGCATCTCACGCGGGCAATACAATGATGGAGTCCGTTTCTACACGAAGGCGCTTGAACAATACCGAACGGCTGCAGAGCGCAAGAACGAGGTGACGATGCTCAACGACCTCGCGAGGCTCTTCGTGGACCTTGGCGACAAGGAATCCGCCCATGGATATCTCCAAAAGGCACTCACGATCAGCGAGCTGTTTGATGACCCTTCCAGCCGTGCACTTACACTGCTCAACCTTGCGAGAGTTTTCCGCGGGCGGCGAGACTATGACCAGGCTCTCCAATCGATCGAGAAAAGTATCTCGCTGTTCGCGGCCTTCCATGATTCTCTCGGACTGCTGAATACACTCGAGGAACTCGGGAGAACCTACGTCGAACGCGGCCGATACGGAGATGCTGCAGCATCCTTTACTAGAGCGTTGGATTATGTTGGTGGGGACAAGCGTGAACGGATACGGTTTCTGACGCGGGTCGGGATAGCCCGGCGGAAGGGGGGCGAAGCCAGGAGGGCGTTGCGTTCACTCAACGAGGCTTACCGTCTTGCACTTAGCAGCTATGCGTTCGTCGATGAGCAGATTCTCTTCATGGGGAACGTTGGCCACGTCTACTTTGACACACGTGCGTACGAAAACGCCCGGGAGTTTTATCAAAGTGCACTTACAGTCTCACGGAAAGCGGGGAAGAAACTAGAACAGGGCTATCTTCTCCTTCTTCTCAGCGATGTCGAACGAGAGATGCTGAAGAGAAGAAAGTTTGTGGGTTCATTCGAGAAGGCGATCGCCTATGCGAATGAGGCCTCACAGCTCTTTAGTCTCTTGCAGTTCCGGCGTGGTGTGGCTGCCTCAAAGTATCGAATAGGAGTTCTCGAAAACGTTCGGCGTGACCGAACATCTGCAGTTGATTTCTTCAAGGAAGCAATCGAGTTGGAGGAAGACAATTTTATATTGCAATGGAACGAACCGCAGGACCTCCTGTCTGAGTCCGGATTGTTCAATGATTACTCGCCATGGTATGACTCAGCAATCGAGACTCTACTGAGGCTCCGGAGGATCGAAGAGGCCCTCTGGTATCAGGAACGAAAATTGCAGCATCGATTTGAACTTCTCTGGATGAAAATCCGTCCACGCCTCCGGGAAGCTGAGACTGCCACGGAATTTGACTCACTTAGGAAGTTGCGGAGACACATTGGACTCGTTGAGAAGGCCTTGGTAGTAGAAAGTGGCAAGCCCGACCGTGAGCGAAATGCCGAACTCCTTGAGGAACTGCACATCCGCTGGTCCAAGAAGAAGGGATCGTTCTATCGACGAACGAATGAATTCTCTGCTGGGTCGCCCAACCTCGAGTGGCTCGTCAAGACAACAGCCGCAAGCCTCCCCGACCTTCAATCTGCACTGTCTGCAAACACTGCGCTGATCGAGTTTGTGCTCGGCGAGGATGCTGTGTGGATTATTCTTGTGACGCGAAGCGACCTCGCTGTTCGCGCTTCCCCGGCACGAAAACAGGAGATCCTCCGTAGCGTTGAACGAGTGAGGAAACTCATCGGAAAAGAGGATGAAGATATTGCCGTTGAGTTCTTGATGCGCGACTGCTACCGAATGCTGCTGCAGCCCCTTGAGAGGTTCTTGGCCGGATTTCGCCGGCTCATTATCGTTCCGCCTCCTGAGCTTGAAGGATTTCCGTTCCACGCATGCGTTCAGAAGAAAGCAGGCCGGTCATCCACTGTCGCGAGACTGGAAATCCACTACCTTCCGCTTGCGGCGGGGCTCCTCTACAACCGGTCGGTTGCGGACAGCTTGTCGCGTGTCTTCGCCGTCGGCAACGCTAGCGGTGCAGAGTGGGATGTGGAGTACGAATTCAAAGACATGAGGTCCTTTTTTCCGAAAATCTCTCTCTTCATGGATCGGAAGGCTACGCTCAGCCAGCTTATGGAGCTACGGGGAGATATGCTCCATCTATCCTCCAAGTTCTCTTACGACACGCTCAACCCGGAGAATTCGTCGTTTGAGCTGGCGAGCGATCAGGCCCCGGGGATACTGTCTGAAATACCACTTGCCTCACTCTCATCTTTGAGTCCGTTTAGCCTTGTCGTTTTTTCGAACCAGGACGAACTGCCATACGGAGTCAACCTCGTACACGCTCAGTTAATGCTGCTCGGTGGTTCACGGTATATGATTGCCAATCTTTGGCCACACGATCGTCGTGCGAGTAAGCGATTTGCTGAATACCTTTACACTGCGATGCGCGAAGGAAGTTCAATTCCTCAGGCGTTTCAGGAGGCTCAGGTCTTGCTCAGCCGCGACCGGGAGTTTTCCACGCCGAGGCTGTGGGCACTCTTTTTCCTGTTTGGTGTTTAAACGACTATCACGAGGGATTCTGTCACCTCTTTCCCAGTTCGAAAGTCCTTCTGTTGCAGCGCTGGAGGGCGGGGAGATACACACATGAAGCCAATTCTTACGCTGTTTGCTGGTATTCTCCTGTTATGCACCTGGGGGGATATCAACGCAAAGAATCGAGACGTCCGCCCGACATCGTCAGATCGGGTGGCGCTCATCCGGAACTCGACTACTGGTTCGGAATACCTGGCCGGCGTTGTCCTGATCAAGTTGAAAACATATGCTGGCGCTCTTGAGAAAGGGACTGTAGGGATTGCTGAGCTTGATGCTGCGATCGCCCCGTACGGTGTCCGTGAGGTGCGGCGGGTGTTCCCCCATCATCCACCGTCGCAGGCTCACAAGACAGTGGATCTGTCTCGCTTCGTGGTGGTAGAGTATACGAGTCCAATTGACCCAGCGTCCCTCGCGAAGGAACTAAGTGCACATCCTGCCGTCGACTACGCGGAACCGAAGTATATAAGCTATCTTGACCTGATACCGAACGA
>JAZGDX010000220.1:0-4413 GCA_036478305.1 Bacteroidota bacterium | reverse complement strand
GAGTTCTCCCAGCCGTACAGCAACCATAATGGAGGTCAGATATCTTTCGGACCGGACGGATTCCTGTACATTGCGACGGGTGACGGAGGCTCGGGGGGTGACCCTCAAAACAATGCCCAGAATCGGTCGAACCTGCTCGGCAAGATTCTCCGTATCGACGTCGATAACCCCTCAGGGGGAGCGAACTACGGCATCCCTGCTGATAACCCGTTTGCCGGGAACACTTCAGGATACAGGAAGGAGATCTATGCCTACGGATTGCGCAATCCCTGGCGATTCAGTTTTGACCCCGTCACGGAATGGCTTTGGGCAGCCGATGTCGGGCAGAATAGAATCGAAGAAATCGACATCATCGTCAAGGGGAACAATTACGGATGGAGAATTATGGAGGGGAGCTCTTGCTTCAACCCTCTGTCCGGTTGCGACATGACGGGTCTGGTTTTGCCGGTATGGTATTACACACACGGTCTCGGTCAATCTGTTACCGGAGGTTTTGTGTACCGTGGTGCCAACGTTACGGAGCTTGTCGGAAGGTACATCTATGCCGATTATATCAGCGGTCGCGTCTGGGCCCTGCGCTATGACGGCGTCAATCCGACTGAGAACACAGAGCTCGTGAATACAAGCCTCAACATCGCATCGTTTGGTGTGGACGAAGACAACGAGCTTTACCTCTGTGCGTTCGATGGGAAGATCTACAGGTTCAAGCCGACAACCACGACGTTCGCGGATCCGACTGAGGCACTCCCGTCAGCGGTACGTTTGGCTCAAAACTATCCAAATCCCTTTAATCCGACGACGACAATTGAATTCTCACTCGCGCAAGCAGCTCATGTGACCCTGATCGTCACAGACCTGCTGGGACGCCATGTAGACACTCTGATCGATGGAACAAAGGAGGCGGGGACATACCTCGTGACGTTCACTGCCGACAACCTTTCCAGCGGCGTGTACCTCTACTCGATTGAGGCGGGAAGCTACGGTGAGTCGAAAATAATGGTGTTGGCGAAGTAAGCTGTAAAGAGGTCGTCGCACGAGCCTCTCAGGGCTTCACCCCCTCAAACTCCCTCTCAGCATGGCGCAAAGGGGTGAGGTAAGATAATCGTGCTGCTTGTTTCCCACTAACTCAAGTCAGGAGTACCACATGGAAGAACCAACCTATGAGTTCACAGAAGCTCAGAATGGAACAATCCGAGTGGTCGCCGATCGGATGAAATGGGTAGGGATGTTTCTCATTGCAGTCGGTGGGCTATACGGTATTCAGGGCGTCCTAGGCCTGGCAGAAGGTGCCGGGGCTTTCGGACTGATCATTTCTGCTGTTATCTTAATCCTCACTGGGATCTGGACACGAAGCGCAGGGGGCTTTTTTTCATTGATCGTGAAGACGGCGGGAAGCGACATTCCTCACTTGATGGACGCCGTCGAATCTCTGAGAAAGCTCTACACTCTACAGTTCTGGCTGATGATTGTCGGTCTGGTCATCACCGTGCTTGCGATCGTTACCAGCCTGTTCTAGACGTACGATCGGAACTGCACGAAGACGGTAGTCTGAACCTGCCGCTGGTTGTCGGGGATTGAAGTTGTCTTGTAAGAGGATCATTTATTCTGAGGAGAGGGAACGATATGCCCAAGAGATCCCTCTGGAGGTGTCCCAACTGCGGAAGGAAGTTCTCAAAGAAACGGCAATGGCACTCCTGCCTGTCCCGGCCGCTCCAGAAACATTTTGAGGGGAACCGCCCTCACTGAAGGCAATGTTTGACCATCTGGTGGAGAGACTACGAATGTTTGGGCCCGTCAGACTGGATGCCGTCAAGACGTCCATCAACATCGCTGGTAAGTCACACTTTGCCATAGTCTAAAGGTGGGATTTTTGCTGAACAGCAAACTAGATAGTAAGCGAATCTTGCGCCCGCAGAGACTTAGAAAAACTGTCTATGGCCACACCGTAAAGCTTGTTCGCAAGAAACATATAGAAGCCGAGCTGTTGCGATGGCTCAAACGAGCGTATTCACTGAGAAGTTGACACCTAGAAGGGAGAATGGTAAAGATGGGTGAGTTCGTCATTGCAGCATATCGTCCGAATAAGGGGAACGAGAGGGAGCTTCTGAAAGAGCTCAAACAACACATGCCGATCCTGCGCAGTGAGGGTCTGATAACGGACCGCCCGTCGTACACCCTCAGATCCAGCCGAATCGAATCGGAGTGATGGGGTCGGCCGTCCCAGGTGTCGTCTGGTGCACTATTTGCCGAGCGTTCTTCGCTTTCAGGCCCTCGACATCCTCGGTGTGAATGGCCAACGAAACAGCCGTGCCAGACCTGCCCGCCTCGAAAACGCTCATGAACGGTCAGGCGGGCCTGCCCGACCAGGTCGTTCGGGCGGGTAGGGCACAGACCCGCCCGCCGTGTGCCAGCTAGCGAGTGGTCGGGCGGGGGTCCGCGAGACTGCGTGAAAGCAGCACTCACACACACAGGGTTCCCTGCCAAAGCGGATAACGTTTTTCGGTGGCATTTCTCGCAGCCATCTTGTAGGTTCAAGCGCCCAAATTCGAAGGGGAATGCAGAAGCTAAAAATCCTGGAATTCTTAACACTCGTCGTATTCTTCCACTTGAACTACATTGAATTTTCCGCTATCTTTTGTGCGGTACCCTCCTACACCAACCCTTGAGGAGTCGAGCATGCTTGAAGGAAAAGACGCCAAATCTCAAGCCTTGAAAGTGGCGATCGATCAGATCGAGAAGCAGTACGGCAAGGGCGCAGTGATGAAGCTCGGTGAAGGCCCGATCGCCAAAATTGAGACGATCTCGACCGGATCGATTTCTCTGGACGCTGCGCTTGGAGTCGGCGGAATTCCCCGTGGGCGAATCACAGAAATCTTCGGTCCCGAGGCTTCCGGAAAGACAACGCTGTGTCTTCATATCATTTCGGAGGCTCAGAAGAAAGGTGGAATCGCTGCCTTTATCGACACGGAGCATGCGCTCGACCTCGCCTATGCAAAAAAACTGGGCGTGCACACGAACGACCTCCTCCTCTCCCAGCCCGAATATGGCGAACAGGCGCTGGAGATAAGTGAAATGCTCGTCCGAAGCAACGCACTCGATGTCATCGTCATCGATTCCGTTGCCGCGCTTACACCGCGGGCCGAGATTGAAGGTGAGATGGGCGAACCCCAGATGGGCCTTCAGGCTCGATTGATGTCGCAAGCCCTCCGGAAATTGGCGGCCGTCATCAGCAAGAGCAAGACGAGTATGATTTTCACGAACCAGTTGCGGCAAAAGATCGGGATCATGTTTGGAAATCCTGAGACGACGACGGGCGGCAATGCTCTGAAATTTTACGCCTCGGTGCGGCTCGACATCCGACGCATCGCCGCCCTCAAGGAGGGGAACGAGGTGGTCGGAAACCGTACACGCGTCAAAGTGGTGAAGAACAAAGTTGCTCCGCCGTTCAAAACTACCGAGTTCGACATCCTCTACAACGAGGGCATTTCAAGGCTCGGAGACCTTATCGACATTGCCGTGACCGAGAACATCATCCAGAAAAGCGGCTCTTGGTTCTCGTACAGAGATGAGCGGATCGGACAAGGACGCGACATGGTAAAGAGGTATCTTCAGGATAACGCAAAACACGCAAACGATATCGAACTGACCGTCCGAAAGAAATTCGGTCTGACCTCCACTGACGGTCAGACGGTGGAAGCGAAAACCCCCACGCCGCCAGCAAAGCAAGATCCGTCCAAGAAAACTTCAAGAAACTGAGCAAGATTCGCTGTCAAACGGGTCGAAGGTCTCACATGCTGTCTCACCCCGTGTGTCTCCCCTCTCCGTTATGTATGAACAGACCGGGGACACAGGGGATGAGGCCGAGGGTTTCGCCGTACATTGTCGGGGACTACCGTCAATACCGGAGACATCCCACATCGACGGAAGAGATTATCTGGACGCCTCTTGGGGATCGCCAGCTCTGCGGTTTCAAGTTCCGTCGTCAGCACCCTATCGCCAGAGACATAGCTGACTTTTATTGACACGAACACAGATTGCTCATTGAGGTAGACGGTGCGATACACATGAAGCAGGATCGACGGCTCTACGATGCTGCCCGACAGGAAGATGTCGAAGCACAGGGCTACCGTGTCACGCGGATAACTACGAATGGGGTTGAACAAGATCTTTCAGACGTGGTGGGGAAAATCATCGACACCATTCAGCCCCCGCCTCCCTCTGTCCATAATGCAGGCGAGTCGGGGCTGAGCCAGAGAGAGCAGCAAAGGAACGTGATCTTCAGTGTCCACGCGCGTCGTAACAAAGATTGAACGACAGAAGAGCAATCCCCGTCGCGCTTCGATTTACCTCGACGGTGAACTTGCTGTGGGAGTCCACGAAGAATCGTTGGCGCGATTTGGTCTACGCAAAGGG
>JAZGDX010000022.1:0-4238 GCA_036478305.1 Bacteroidota bacterium | reverse complement strand
TACCTGAACTCATCGACTCCGTTCGGAGTGACTATTGCTGGCTTTACTTCACCCCTTATTTCGTTTTTCCTGACCACGTTGATGTTCTACATCGCATACCGATATATCCCGAACGAACGGCCGATGCCGCGAGTGGCGCTGATATCGGCCGTTACGACCGGTGTGTTCTGGGAACTGGCGAGTCGAGGGTTTTCGCTCTACCTCTCCGAGTTGCGTCCTTTTGCGAGGGTTTACGGGACATACGCCTTTCTCCTCGTGACCCTCGTGTGGGTCTATTACTCAAGTTTGATGTTCGTTGTCGGTGGGGAAATGGGACAGCTGTATCGGGAGAGAAAATTGCCCGTAGAGGTGAAGCGCGGAAGGAAACGCCATGCTGGGGTCTCGGTCAAACGGGGTATCCGTCCGAGAAGACGAACGCCTTCCTGACGAAACCTGTTACGGTTCTTGAGTACCTTGAGGAATGTTCAACCGAAGGGGTCCTGGATAGCAGAAATCTCGTGAGGGAAAGAGTACAAAAATCTGAATTCACCGTATTCATAAACGGGAGTTTATCGACTGAGTAGATCTCCCGTTCTCGCGTCCAACCAATGACAACGAAGGAGATTCAGAATGGATTTTGGAGAATCGTTCTCGTTTGTGTTTCGCGATGATGACTGGTTCAAGAAGATATTCATCGGCGGGTTGTTCGTCATACTCTGCATTTTTGTTATAGGGTTCTTCTTTGTCGTGGGTTATCAGCTGGAACTGATAAGAAGGGTTATGCGTCGTGAGGCAAAGCCGCTCCCGGATTGGGATGATATGGGACGAAAATTGGGGGAGGGGTTCATGTTGTCGGTTGCGATGTTAGTTTATGCAGTTCCGATTATGATCGTGAGTTCATTTTCGGAAGGGGAGGGAGGCCTGGTCGTTGCGTTGTTGGCTCTGGCATTGGTCATCTGGATACCTGGCGTGGAAATCCAATATGCCCGCACATCGGATTTTTCGGCGTGTTTTCGTGGTGGTGAGATTTTTCAGTTTATGAGGGAGAACTTGGGCGCCTACCTGCCTGCGGTCCTCCTGGCGCTGCTTGTGGGTGGGTTCACCTACGCGTTTGGGTGGGTGGCGATTGTTATCGGCTGGCCATGGGTGATCTTTTGGGGACAAGCGGTGGGATCGCACATTATTGGACAGGTGGGTACGCTTTGGAAGGCTCCATCACCTGAACCGGCGACATCGCAATCTAGTGCCAAGACCTAATTGTCCGTTCCGTCGAACTCACGGCGAGCTTCTATGACCCCGATCTACTAGGCTACGGTTAGTAGGACCGGAAATCAACTTCAAAGTCGTATTTCGAACCTCCAACAGAATGGCCTCAAAGAGGACGTCGGCCGCCAGGATGAGTCGTGGACATTTCGCAAATAGTCATCCAGGCGTCCGATCTTCTCCAGATAGTCAATCAGAAGATTCTCGATTCATGCTGAATTACCCCACCTCCTTGTTCTTCCTGTTCCTGCTTGTTTCGTCTTCCCTCCCCGCTCAGGAACCTACACAGACTACGGACACGCTCGCTGCGTTTGAGGTCACCGTCCCCACTGTCGTTCTCGACGGAGTAGACTTTCCACTCTCGGTCCGTGCACTCGATGCCGAAGGCGATCAATTGACAACCTTCTCGGGTTCAGTGTTCCTGGAAGGGGCGGCGATACGCGCGCGGGATGGAGTTTTCTCAGACACGATTTCTCTGGCGGGCGGTGTGTTTGCGACGCGAACAGCAGTCCTTTCTGAAGGGGTGGATTCAATCGCCGTTCGTCACGGTTCAACCATCGAAAAAACATCGGTTCGATCTATTCCGGGTATCGTGAGTATACTCCCACCTCTCCTGGCGATCGCTCTCGCACTGGCGATTCGGCAAGTGATCATCGCTCTGGTTGCCGGAATCTGGTTGGGAGCGGCGTTGATTTCCGGTGGCGGTGTGTTCACCGCTGCGTTTCGCGTCTTTGATCATTTTGTCGTCAACGCCCTGAGTTCTCCGAATCACGTGAAGATTATCGTATTCAGTATGTTGTTCGGGGGAATGGTGGGAATTATCTCTAGGAACGGGGGCACGCTCGGAATTGCAAATGTTGTCACTCGATATGCCAAGACGCCACGAGGGGTGCAAGTATCATCAGGGTTGCTCAATATCGTTATGTTCTTCGACGACTATGCAAGCTGCCTGGTGGTCGGGAACTTGATGCGCCCAATTACGGATCGATTGAAAATTTCCAGGGAGAAACTCGCTTATATCGTGGATTCTGGCGCAGCCACAGTAGCAAGCGTCTTCCTTATATCCACATGGATCGGGTACGAAGTGGGTCTGATCGAACAAGGATTAAACGCCATTGGATCCACGAAGGATGCATACTCAGTTTTTCTCAGCACGATTCCGTATCGGTTCTATCCTATCCTTGCGCTGGCATTTGTCTTCATCGTTGCGATTAGCGGTCGCGACTTCGGACCGATGCTGACCGCAGAGAGAAGGGCACGGCACGAAGGAAAGCTGATTCGGGATGGTTCGCGCCCCGCAGCCGACGCCACGCAACTGAGCGAAGTCGTACCGGGTGATGCAAAGCCCCGATGGTACAACGGTGTCGCACCCATTCTGACGATCTTGGCGGTAGCCGGGATACGGTTATACGTGACGGGAACGGAGAGTCTTCGTGCGTCAGGCTCGACGGACTACTCCATCTCGGCGATCATCAGTAGTTCCGACTCCTACTCCGCTCTTCTTTGGGCGTCCCTGTCGGCCTGTGTCGTAGCGGTGGTTATGTCGGTGGGAGAACGCGTGTTGACCCTCGTGAAGGCAATGGACGCGTGGTTTGTGGGGGTTCGATCGATGCTCTACGCGATGCTCATTCTGGTCCTGGCCTGGTCGATCGGTGCTGTCACCGAAGAAATTCATACCGCTGACTACCTCGTTCAAATTCTCCGGGGAGTGATTGCACCGCAGTGGCTACCTGTGTTGACTTTTCTGATTGCTGCGTTAGCCAGCTTTGCCACGGGAACGAGCTGGGGGACGATGGCAATCATGATGCCGCTGGTGATTCCCCTCGCCCATAACCTCGGCATTGACGCAGGACTCCTTGGCGCAGAACACGATGTTATCCTTCACGGGGTCATCAGCTCAGTCCTGGCAGGGGCAGTGTTTGGCGATCACTGCTCTCCGATTTCCGATACGACGATTCTGAGCTCGATGTCGTCCGCATGCGATCATATGGATCACGTCCGGACCCAGCTTCCCTACGCGGTTTTGGTGGCGGTCGTAGGAATGCTGCTAGGAGATATTGCGACAGCTTTTGGGGTGTCTCCCTGGATTTCAATCACTGTGGGGATTCTGGTCCTCATTGGCGTGATGTTGACGGTAGGGAGGAAGGCGTAGCCTATTTCTTCGTCTTCACCTCAACGACACCGCTGGATTTCCAGAGATCAGAAATGAACCTGTAGTGTGCCGGGTGCTTATCGCAGTAGATGAGGCTCCGGTGGATTTTTCCTCTTTGTTTTGAGATGACCTAACTGCTGAACGGCAGCTCGTACTCATCGAAGATCTCCCGCCACTCGCTTTCCGTTCTCCCTCCGTCATTGAGGTGAATGATCTCACACGTCGCGTAGTGACATTTCCCGAGAAGTCTGTATTAAAACCTTCCGAGGAGTGTCAGTGTGATGAGAACAACCAGCGTGAACGAGATTGTAATTTCGGGGAAGCCAGCGCCGATGGCCAATCCGATGGCGGCAACCACCGATATCGTTGCGGCTGTCGTGAGCCCGGTAATTGCGCCTCGAGATTGGATGAATGCGCCCGCACCGATGAAGCCGATCCCTGTGACGACCTGGGTAGCTCCTCTGCCTGGATCGCTCGGCTGACGGGTCGCTCTCGTGATATACTCGGAGATGATCACATAGAGAGCAGGTCCCAGACAGATGAGGACGACCGTTCGTAAACCTGCTGCTTTCCCTTTCCGGTCTCTCTCGATACCGATCAGACCTCCTCAGATGATCGCATCGATAAACTTAAGCAAGAAATCTGGCAAGACGCTCAGGAACTGTTCGATCGATCCCATGGCTTTTCCTCATTCTGTTGGAGTCCAGAGAAGCCCGAGGACGAGCAGCAAAGCCCTCTTGATGCCGTCCACGCTGTTCGTGGCGTCGAACCATTCATTGAGTGAATGTGCAAGCCCTCCCGTTCCCCCTCCACCGATAGTGACTGCTGGAATTCCGATGCTGAT
>JAZGDX010000219.1:0-2870 GCA_036478305.1 Bacteroidota bacterium | reverse complement strand
GGAGTGTAGGTAGTATCATGAATGAGCACATCGCACTCCCTCACGAAATCGAAGATGCGCTGATTAGGATCACCCTTCGTACTCGAAAACTTCTCCAGGACAGAGGGTTCGACGTTGGTCAGGACGCGAGCGTTCTGACGGTCAAACGGTTCGTTGTCGCTGATGTAGACGATCGATTTGCCAGCATAGCTCACCCGATACCCGAGACAGTAGCCTGGATGGTTTACATGAATCGTTTGCACCTTCGCATCAAACACCGGGACCTCTTCTTCCTCAACCGGATGAAAGTCAAGCGCGGCCTTAAGCTCGCTCAATTGTATCGGAAAATAGATTTTATTCATCTGATCAGAGACAATTCGCTTCAACGTAATCTTCTCGCTCTCGCTTCCCATCAGGGTCAGCTTGTTACCCGAAATGAACGCCGGCTTGAAGAACGGAAATCCTTGAATATGATCCCAGTGGCGGTGGGTAATCAAGATGTACGCGGTGATCGATTCTCCACGTTCCAGAATGGCGTCACCGAGGTTCCGGATCCCGGTTCCAGCGTCGAGAATAATCAGCTCACCATCGTTGAGCCGCAACTCGACGCAGGGAGTGTTCCCGCCGTAGCGAACAGTGTGCTTCCCCGGTGTGGCAATGGACCCTCGCGTGCCCCAGAATTTGAGTTTCATTTCGCTAACCTCTCGATTAGGTCCTGATACGTGCGCGCGTAGCTGATGTAACTCTGAGCAGAGAGTTCGATTTTCCGCTTATCCTGTTCGGTAAGAGACCGAATGACCCTGGCCGGCGACCCGGCCACAAGCGTTCCGTCGGGCATGACAGAGTTCTCAAGCACGACCGAACCGGCGGCAACGAGCGTGTATGGACCGACTTGCGCATTGTCCAGTATCCTGGATCCCATCCCAATGAGACAATGATCTTTGACCATCGCCCCGTGGACAATGGCACCATGTCCGACGGTAACGCTCGAGCCGATCGTCAATGGATATCTCTCACCGGTGACGTGGAGAAGACAACCGTCCTGAATGTTCGTCCGTTCGCCAATGCGAATCCAGTTGACGTCCCCTCTGATGACAACGTTAAACCAAACGCTGGAATCTTCTCCCAATTCGACATCGCCGACAACGATCGCACCCTCCGCCACGAAGACTGTCTCGTGCAATCTCGGATAGTCGCCACGGTAAGGAAGAATCACTCCGTGCTCCTCACCGGAAACCGCGGAGGTGACCAACCCGCTCGGGTCCACTCTTTTAGTTCGATCTTGACATTCCCCAGAATGACTTTTATGAATGCCAGTACAGGAACTCTCGCTTCATCGTTCGTGAACCACCCGCGAAACTCTCCTGTCATTCCGTATACTCCAACAAATTCCGCTGTTCCCCTAACTTGGACGGCATCGATCGGGTACTCAACCGCGCCGATCTCGATCTTCGACCTCACACTGTGAAAGTGGAACGATGTATTGACGGTGTCCTTGTCGATTAGAGTCGGGATAGTCTCTCGAATCCCCGAACCGACGCCCGAGCGTGCGTAATAGAATAGTGAAAACCCGTCCTGATAAGGATATCGCTTCAGGTGAACTGTATCGAGATGGGTCACCCGATTCGAAGGAAGTTCACCTTTCTGAATGATGACCGTCCGTGCCGAGTCGTCGAATTCATACTCCACATAGGACCAGCCGTCACGGGTCTTGCCACGTCCCAGGAATCCCTGCGAATAGAACCCTTGGCTAACGACGCTCTCAAACACTCTGTGGAGGTCTACAAATGGAAGCCCCGGGGACGAATCAATATAGGCGACCGTCTTATACCTCTTTCGCCCGTCCTCCTCCAGTCGACCGGTAACGCGGACACGTATCTCTCCGATGGTGAAGAACAGATACCTGACGTTGTAGATCAACTCCTCTCCAACGCTGAAAACCCCCGGACCTAATCCTGATGCTACGACGTTGACCGATGGTTTTTGGTGATATCCATCACCCCCGGGAGAAAGAGTAAGTAGTGGAACTACCAAGGAAAGCACATAAAGAAGAATGGGAAAACGTCCCAGGAGGTGGCCTATCGATTAAATGCGACGGAGATCGGCAGTCCGATCTGGTCATTCCACATTTTCGTAATACGCTCCAGCAATCCTTGCTGCTTCCGAAAACAGTGAGATTGCCCTGTTGTACTGATCATCTTCAACAAGAACGATAGGGAAGTAGCCCTCGTTGCCCCAAAGCGCACGGGCTATATAGGCCTTCATCAGCGCTTTCACAAGGCTCAGATCCGCTTCGTATTCTTCCTCCTTGAAATCGACACCCTTACCCTTCGCGAGGACCAGTATCCGACTCAGCATCTCCTCGGTGATCTGAAATTCCTTCTGGAAACCCCGATAGTTCTCTCCATACGTACTGCGCAGTCCATTTCCGTGCTGATCTAGATAGCTGCTTGCATATTCGAGAAATATCCTCCGGGACCGGAGCTGAACCGTAAAGTCCGTAATTCTACTTCGATTCACGATGTAATCCGGTGTAATTCCGCCTCCACCGAATACGGCGCGGCCTCCTGCGGTGTGATAGACCATCCGTGTACTGTCTTCTTCCGCACGGTGCTCAATGTTCTCTCCTTCTTTCTCCTCCCGGAGAAATACCTCCCGCTGGTATTCCGCTCGATCCTTGTCTGAGTACGGACGCTGAATCAGTCGACCACTCGGCGTGTAATACCGCGCCGTGGTGAGTCGAAGAGCCGAGCCATCACGAAGATCCCACTGACGTTGAACCAGCCCTTTCCCGAAAGTTGTCTCTCCGACAATCAACCCCCGGTCCCAGTCCTGGATTGCGCCCGACACGATCTCGCTTGCGGAAGCAGATCCCCTGTTCACAAGGATCA
>JAZGDX010000218.1:0-4739 GCA_036478305.1 Bacteroidota bacterium | reverse complement strand
GAAGAATTATCGAAGAGCATGACCGAGCACTTCACCTTTGCAGATCCAAACCTTCACCCCGATTGCTCCGTATATCGTCTGAGAGACTGCAAGAGCATAATCGATATCTGCCCGGAGGGTGTGGAGGGGTATTCGTCCTTGCTTGTACTGCTCCCTTCGTGCCATCTCAGAACCGCCGAGCCGACCAGCACACATGACGCGTATCCCTTCCGCTCCCATCCGCATCGCGGCTGTAATGGACGTCTTCATCGCCCTGCGAAACGATATTCTCCCCTGCAACTGGGTTGCGATGTTTTCAGCGACGAGATACGAATCCAGCTCCGGCCGTTTTATCTCACTGATGAGTATCTTCACATCCTTGTTAGTGATTTTCTTCAGTTCCTCTTCCAGCTGTGTAATTTCTTTTCCGCTCCGACCGATCACAATGCCGGGCCGAGACGTGTGAATGGTGATGCGGGCCACCCGCGGAGTCCGTTCGATTAGGATCCGCGAGATTCCGGCTTTCTTGAGGCGGCTTCGGATATAGTTCCGTATTGTCAGGTCTTCCTGTAGCTTCGTTGCGAAACCTTTTTCGTCGTACCAGTTTGAATCCCAACCACGGATGATTCCCAACCGCAACCCGATCGGATTAGTCTTTTGTCCCAAGATTCCTCCTTATTGAGAATTATGTTTGTGCTCGGTCCTCGATCGTTTCAGGCATCCTCTGACTTGTCACGTCCCGCGAGCTTCTTGGGCCGAGACTCTTTCTTCGCGGGCTTTTTCTTTTGCGTCTCACTGTCCGCCGAGGATTTCTTCAGCCCTGCCACCTCTTTGACCTGGCGAGCTCGTGAAGGTTTCACGACCCTCTTACCCGGTTTCGCCGCTCCGCTCCTGACCGGCTCTCGCTGCGCAACGATGATCGTGAGATGGTTAGAGCGCTTTCGGATCCGGTACGCACGTCCCATCGGCGCTGGAAGCATCCTCCTCAAGGTTGGGCCCTGATCCACACGAACCTCCTTGACAAAAAGGGCGCTCATCTCAACTCGACCCGCTTCGTCTTTGTTTTGGATGTTGGATACGGCCGAGCGGAGAACTCGTTCTGCCACCTTCGATGCATGCTTCGTTGAAAAGTGAAGAACCGTGAGCGCCTCGTCGACCGCCCTTCCACGGATGAGATCGATTACCAGTCGCATCTTGCGCGGAGATGATCCGATGTACCGGTTTATTGCTCGAGCCTCCATCTGATGCTCTTGACTTACCCTGCTGGTTTCGTCGTTTTTTCCGATCTCAGACCCGGGTGGCCACGAAACTGGCGCGTCGGAGAAAACTCACCGAGCTTGTGTCCTACCATCCCCTCATGCACATAGACAGGGATGAATTTATTCCCGTTGTGGACAGCAAACGTGTGCCCGACAAACTCCGGCGTGATCGTCGACGCGCGCGACCACGTCTTGATGACCTTCTTCTGGTTGGACCTATTCAATGAGTACACTTTCTCCTGCAACTTTGGGTCAACAAACGGACCTTTTTTCGTCGATCGCGCCATGGGATATTCCGCTACCAGTGTTGTTGCTTACGTTCTTCGCCGCAGGATGAACTTATCCGACTGCTTCCTTTTCCTCCGCGTCTTCATGCCTTTCGTATGCCAGCCCCAAGGTGAAACCGGATGCGGATTCCCTTGAGGAGATTTTCCCTCGCCCCCCCCATGTGGGTGGTCTACCGGATTTTGAACCACGCCACGGGACTGCGGACGAACACCGAGCCAGCGCATGCGACCCGCCTTTCCGTACGAAATATTCTCGTGGTCGAGATTGCTAACGACGCCGATGGTCGCATAACATTCTTCGTGCACGTTGCGAATCTCACCAGACGGGAGTCTGAGCTGTGCCATTCCCGAATCCTTCCCCATCAGCTGCGCTGAGGTCCCGGCACTGCGCGCCATCTGCCCACCTTTGCCCGGTCGCATCTCTACGTTGTGCACAAACGTGCCGATGGGGACGTTGCCCAGCGGAAGAGAGTTACCCACTTGGATTTCGGCGTCTTTGCCCGATTGGACCAAGGTGCCTACCTTCAAGCCGTCGGGTGCGAGGATGTATCGCTTCTCGCCGTCACGATAGTGGAGTAAAGCGATGCGCGCGGACCGATTCGGGTCATACTCGATGGCTGCAACTTTCGCGTCGATCCCCCACTTCTGGCGCTTGAAGTCAATAAGCCGCAGAGAACGCTTGTGCCGACCACCCCGATGACGAGAAGTTATATGTCCGTGGCTATTGCGCCCGCCAGTTCTCTTCAGGGACACGGTCAATGACTTCTCCGGCTTGACCTTCGTAATCTCTTCGAAGGTCGGTACATCCATCCACCGTGTCCCTGGAGTAACCGGTTTTAGTTTTCGCAATGGCATGTCGTTGTGCCTCCGGCAACATCACATAGCTTCGTCTGTCCAGAGAAATGCACGGACAATTTCTCTGCGGGCGCCCCATTTTGCCCGCGCTCAGACATTTTCGAAGAATTCGATCTTGTCCCCTTCCTTCAACGTGACGAGTGCTTTTTTCCACCCTGTAGTGTGTCCCTCAAACCGTCCGCGACGTGTAAACTGGGCTCGGCGCTTTCCTTTCACGTTCATCGTACGCACACTCGTTACCGTCACGTGAAACTTCTGTTCGATAGCCTTGAGTATTTCTATCTTGTTCGCGTTTTGGTCAACTTCGAAAGCGTACTGGTGACGGTCCTTCGATTCCACGACTTTTTCCGTTACCAGGGGCCGATAGAGAATGTTTGCCATGATGGATAGTCCACGCGATCAGATGGTAAACGTGTTCTGTAAGACTCCGACGGCGCTCCGCTGCATTACCACCACTTGACAGTCAACGATATCGTACGTGGACGCTTTGTTTGCCTCGAGAATGTTCAAGGAAGGAATGTTGCGTCCCGATTTCACGACGACACTATCGTTTTTTGAGACAAGAAGCAGAGTCTTTTTTTCGTCAATGGCCAAGGCTTTCAATACCGAGGTCATTTGTTTCGTCTTTGGGTGATCGAACGAAAAGTCTTCGACAACGAGAATCTGGCTCTGTTTCGCCTTCTGAGAAAGTGCAGATCTCCGCGCCAGTTCCTTTGTTTTCTTAGGAAGCTTCATCCGATAATCTCGCGGGATCGGCCCAAAGATTGTGGAACCGCCTCTCCAGAGCGGGGAACGCAACGAGCCTACCCGTGCGCGACCTGTGCGCTTCTGGCGCCACGGTTTTCGACCACCCCCCCGAACATCACTACGCGTCTTTGTCTTGTGTGTCCCCTGTCGCTGAGCAGCTCGATACGCCCGAACGGCCATGTAGATGGCATGATCGTTGGGCTCGATCTCGAAAATCTCGGGATCGAGCGTCACCTGATCACCCGTCTTCATTCCGTCTGTTTTGTACACATCGACGAGCATGTTCCTATACCTGTCCTTGGACTATACCCGATGTTTTTCTAATTTCTACAATTCCGTTGATGTGACCGGGCACCGACCCCTGAACGACCAAAAGGTCCAAGTCTGGAACGACGCGGATTACTCTCAAATTCATTACCGTCACGCGGGCTCTCCCCATTCGTCCGGCCATCCGCATTCCTTTGAACACGCGTGATGGGAAGGAGCTTGAGCCTATCGACCCCGGTGCCCTGACGCGGTCGCTCTGACCATGAGTCGTCATCCCCACACCGCTGAAATGATGCCGCTTCACCACCCCTTGAAACCCTCGTCCCTTCGAGGTACCAACAACCTTTACCCGATCGCCCACAGCAAACACAGTATCGACCTTTACCTCCGCGCCAACCGCCAGCGCCTTGGAGTCAAATCCTCTGAATTCACGAAAATGTCGAACCGGTTTCACCCCTGCCTTCGCCAGGTGCCCCATGATCGGTTTCGGAACGCGTTTTTCCTTCGCATCGGCGAATCCCAGTTGGATCGCCTCGTAGCCATCCTTCTCGCGCGTTCTGATCTGTGTAACGTAGCAGGGGCCGACTTCGATCACTGTGCATGGGACAGCCTCGCCCGTTTCGTTGAACACCTGGGTGATTCCGATTTTCTTTCCTAGCATTCCCGGCATACAATAATTCCTCAAGGATTTCAAATCTGACGGAGGCCAGAACTTCTCAGAAGTTACCTCTCGCAACGCAGTCTTTCCTGCGCGCGCTCATGACAGCAGATGGAGAAACGTGAGCGTCACACTTTGATTTCCACATCCACGCCCGCTGGCAATTCCAACTTCATCAACGAGTCAACCGTTTTACTCGTGGAGTTGAGAATGTCAATCAGTCTCTTGTGCGCGCGTGTCTCAAATTGTTCACGCGACTTCTTGTCAACGTGTGGAGATCGCAAGACCGTATACACCGTTCGCTTCGTCGGAAGGGGGATCGGTCCGGACACGATTGCCCCAGTTGATTTCACAGTCTTGATGATCTTCTCGGCAGATTTGTCAATCAGGCTGTGATCGTACGACTTCAGCTTGATCCGAATCCTTTGTCCCGGCATATTCGTCAGCTCGTCTTCTTGTCCTTATACCACGGTAGATAAAAAAGGCCGTCCTGATCGCGTCGGGACAGCCTTCGAGAATTCTATTCAACTATTTTGGTTACGACTCCGGCACCGACGGTATGACCTCCCTCACGAACAGCGAAACGCAACCCTTCCTCCATCGCAATCGGAGTAATCAATTCCACCTTCATACCGTCGACGTTGTCGCCCGGCATGACCATTTCTGTGCCCTGGGGCAATTCGACAA
>JAZGDX010000217.1:0-5090 GCA_036478305.1 Bacteroidota bacterium | reverse complement strand
GGAACGACGAATACGAGAAGGCACTCGAACAATTCAACGACAGTATGCAGCTGTCACGCTCGGTGGGTGACCAGCGGGGATTTGGCCTGTCCCGGGCTATGCTTGGCAAGATTCAATTATCGCTAGGCGAAGTAAACGAAGGGCTGGGAATGATGGTCGAAAGCCTGAGCACGCTGTATGCCGTCAAGGCGCCCGAGTGGGATATACTGAAGGGTCAGATCCGCGCATGCAGCAAACGGATCCCGAGGTCGATGTATGAATTGATCGTACGCACCAAGGCTGATAATACTGAAGTCATCTCTCTTCTTCTTTCGTGAGAGCTACGTGACTTCTCTCGTGCAATGCTCCCGCCATACTCGACCTTAAGGACTGGCACATTCCAATGAGCGCCGAGTCTTCTCTGGCCTCCGCACCACTCGTTCCTGATCAGCCGAACAGCTCAGCCGCTACCTGTTTTCTTCCCTTCGAATCAGTCATGCATTTATGGCTTGAGCTTTCCCGACGCTTCAATCGTACTCCGGCAAACTCAGCGCGTTTGATCCAGCGGACGATCAGCCGGAGTTCGATACCATGACGCCCAAGTCGGCCTCAACTTTTGTATTTCAATGACTTGCCGGCGCCCCTGGCGGACCGAACAGCGCTTTCGCAGGAAACGCCCGCACGGAATTGTCAGCGAAACCGTACATCGTGCTCAATCATCTGAGCAGTTCATCGTGGAGTGCCCGGCTTTACTTTCTTCGGCAATTTTCCTATATTGCAAAAGTAGTGTTTTCACAGGATGAATCTTTCGTGATCGATATTGCTGACGAACACAATAGAATGAATGATTACTCCATTTTCTTTTCATACTATTCTTTGGGATAGCACCTTCGCGAACGAAGCCTGCTATCGAAGCAACCCTGTGAATTCTACTCGGTTATTATCGACTCTGAAGAAATTCCTCCAAATACTTGTTACTCCTGTTCTCCTTATCGGACTTCCCCATTGTGGCCCAACACATGTTATTGTTTCTGGGAAGGTCCGCCAGTTGCAACAAGAGGAAAAAGCGAAATACCGTCAGATGGAGGAAATTCTCGGAGAAGATCTTTACCCGGGAGAACTAAGCTCTGTTTTCCATGTTCTCGATCGAGAGATTGGTTTCTCACAGATTCAAGTCTGCGCATATGACGCGCCACGTCCAAGTTGGGACAGAGGAGAGGAATCTGTAGATGCAATGTCGTACACAGGAAGGAATGGCTCATTCCGCCTCAAGCTACCAAGAAGCACGATCGCTGGTACTATTATCGTTGCTAATGGGGGAGAGGACAAAGCAGAAAGGTGTGGATTCGACGCTCAGATCAGGTTCCGACCGGATATCAAGGGATCGCATTCAGTTCTTACCGAGGAAGACCTCCTCTATGCTGACGGGAACTCAATTAATGTCGAGTTAATAGTGAGTTATGACGGTGCCCTTCTGGCTCTTCAAAGGGAAGTTGACGCCCTGGTGAATCAATTAGCCGTATTGACTCTGGCCGAAATAACGCAACGCAGCCAAACGCTAGTCGGTCTTGAATCCACATTTGCGGCACAATACCCAAAATCCAGTCGCCTCACTAGAAACACGATAATGTCCATCGCCGAGAGGATGAAACAGCGTCGGGCTGATGAGGCATATCAAATGAAGGAGTTCGAAACTGCGCTTGCACTGTATTCCGACTTAGTGAGGTTTTTCCCCTCATCTCCGTCAGCAGATAAGAACACCGAAAGAATGTCTCTTGGTAGGCTCCTACTTGAACAACAGCAAGCTTACGAACTAGTGATGAAAATGGTTCAAGCGGTTCCTAGCAGAAACAAGGCAATCGGGATACTGGAGACATACTTAACGGAGATGCCCCGAGACAATCCTTTTCGAAGCGTCGTAGCAGAAAAAATCGAACAACTTCGAACCGACCGAGAAGCAAGGAGGATAGCATCAGGGAGGAGAGAGGCAGAACGCAGGCGACTAAGAACAGATGATGCTGCCGCGTTGAGACAATATGACGTAGACCTTTCCATCACTCAACTCGATTTGTTGACGAACGCATTTGCCTACAGAGACAAACATGTAGCTATTAGTTGCGTGATCGTCAAGTTCGAAACTCCTACCTCAGCAGTGATGAGAGGAGCAGATATATTCTACGCAGATTTCAAAGTACCGCCTCCAACGACGTCCACCCTCCTAAATATGATCGCGAGAGTCGTCGGGATGACCGAGCTCACCAGCGCGGACGGAACACGCTCCAGAGTACCTCACGTTGAGGTAGTTCACATCTTGAATAAGATGCCCTGAATTCACCTCCAGAACCCTTTTGATTCCCAAGCGTGCGAGAAATGCAACAATGTAACGAGGTGGGGTGATGATGCCTTCAAGTGACCACCGTGGATCGGGGCTGTGCCGAGTTCTGCCCGGGACAATTCAATTCTCAAACGGTGAATCGAAGAAATGCCGATGACGTCGAGGCGTTACCTTTTTCCGTAGAAAAGATCACCTCCCGCCGCCTTCAGGGTCTTCGTGATCCATATCCAACTTCATGATGAACCTCGTTGCCACCTGACATTCTTCTTCCTGGATGCCAACGTCGATTCGCCCCAAAGAAACCTTCGGTCTGCGATTCTACGGGTTCACCTGTAGCTCTGCAAAGCGTGGGATCGTGGATGGACTTGCTACTCGAAGGTTAGGCTCGCCCCGATGACGCCGGGGGTCGCCAAGGTGCGGGAGTCGGATGGAAACTCCTTACTGGCTCTGGCTTATCTGGAAAAACTCCGCCTCGTCACGGATGTTGAAAAGATCGTGTTCGAGGACCCCTTTGAACGAATACCGCTTCTCTACCGCACTGCGAAACCACTTCAGGGATTCCTCCGTTACTTTCTGCATCGCGTAGATTCCGGCTGCCTTGTAGAGTATCGTGTAATCGTCCTTACCAAGAGCCAACGCCCTCTCTGTTGCATCAATGCCCTCCGTACGCTTGCCGAGACGCGTTTGCGCCAGTCCGATGTACAGGTGTGCTCGGGCACTGCGGGAGTTTTGGCTGAGTTCTTGACGAGCCAGAGAGATCACTCGATTCAGATGCGGAAGCGACTCGTTGAGCTTGCCCGCACTTTGATAGGAACGAGCAAGTTGGTAGATGACTGTATAGTCGTTTGGGGAGCGATCCAAGTAGCGCACGTAAAGGTTTTGAGCACGCTCAAACGAGAGGACATCGAGCAGGGCACCATCGTACAAACCAAGAAGTTCCCACAGAACGCCAGGCCGCAGTGATATGACTCGGTCGTACGATGAGACGGCCTCCTTGTAGTTCCTCGCAAGATGATGGACTAAGGCCACTGCCAGGTGAGCTTCGAAATCCTTCGGGTCGATTTCCACCGCCTTGTTGGCTGTCTCAACACCGCTTTTGAAGTCTCCCTGCGACCCGTACGTAAGAGCCAGTTCGACGTACGACGCCACGTCACGGGGATTGATCGACAGCCCCTTCTCAATCTGCTCGATCGCGGTTTCGTACGATCGCTGCTGACGGTATACTGACCCAAGTGTACGATACGCCAGGACGTTGTTCGCGTTTGATGAGATTACGTCTCGGGCAAGCTTAGATGCTGTTTCCAGTATTGCCGGGTTATCCTCCCACTCTCGCTCGTACTGGAGGGCCAAGGCATATGCTTTTCCTGCCTTCGCGAGCGCGAATCGTGAGTCCTCAGCAAGTGCGCGGTCAAACAACCGAATAGAATAGAGAAGAGACTGCTCAGTTCGTTCTCGGAACAGGTCCATCGCCTGGAGGTAGAGACTGACAGCTTCAGGATCGTTCGACCAGGGGGCCGCAAATGGTTTTGGTCCCTGCGGCGGATCGATGCCCAACAGATCCGTGATGGAGCTAAACACGTCTTCTCGTATCCTCGGAAGATCAGTGAGCGATCCCGAGTATTCCTTAGTCCACACTCTTTCCCCACGAATCGTATCCCGGACTTCGATCGAAACTTCCAACCGATCTCCAGACATTCTAGCCGAACCAGAGAGGATGTGCGAAACTCGAAGCTCTCGTCCAACTTGCGCAAGGTTCACCCGTTCACCCTTGTACGACAACGCAGTCGAGGCACCAGGAGTCTTGAGGTCGGCTATGATGCCGAAATCGGAGATGAACGCAGCGGTAAGACCGTTGGCAATGTACTCTTCACGAGGGTTGCCGGACTCGTTCGTCAGGGGAAACACAGCAAGCGAGGGTGGACCAGGAAAGAAAGTTTCCATGCGGATCGCCACGGCGATGGCAGCAGCCGCGACGACCGTGATGCCTGCGACAAGGATATACCGACGTATCCGTGCACGGTATCGGTGAGATACTCGCTTGCGAGTCTTGATCTTCTTTTTTTCGGTGATTTCAACGCCCTCAGCGGCAGCCTTCTCCTCTAACTCCTTTACTTTCTGGATCTCCTCTATCAATTCCGCGGCTTCAGAGTTTGCAGGGTCAATCCTATAGATTCTGGAAATGTCGGTGAGGACCTTGTCATACTCGCCGTTGAGAAAACCTGATTGGGCTTGCTCGAGCAACTTCTTCACTCTCTTCTTATTTTCCGCCTCACGAGCAGCTTCTTCCTCAGCCTTCCTGCGAGCCTCTTTCTCCTCGTTGATTGCCTTGCGGGCTTCTGCCTGGAACGCTTTTGCCTCAGCGTGCTCGGGATCAATTGAATAAACCTGCGCTGCCTCATCCAGTGCCTTCTGAAACTTACCGTTCTGGAAATCTTCTTCTGCCTTCTGGAGGATCGTCTCGACCCTCCTTCTGTTCTCCTCCTGTTGTGCCTGCTGAATGCGCTCTTCTAGCCCTTCTGCGTCAGTATTCTCCGGATCGAGTTTATACACGTGCTTCAGCTCGTCCGTCGCCTTGTCAAACTTCTGCTTCTGGAGGTATCCCTCCGCTGCTTGAAGATGGTCTTGAACCCTCTTCAGCTGCTCCTCTTGCTTGACGCGCCCCTCGAGTTCCCTTGCCTCGGCGTTTTGCGCGTCAAGTTCGGAGACGCGTTTCAGCTCGTCCGTTGCCTTGTCGAATTTCTGCTTCTGAAGGTATTCCTCCGCCGTTTGCAGGTGG
>JAZGDX010000216.1:0-4907 GCA_036478305.1 Bacteroidota bacterium | reverse complement strand
ATTTTCCTGGCATGACAAAGCGGAAAAAACAAAAGCAAGGCTACACACCCTCCTCGGTCAAAGCTGATATTATCCCTTCCAGGTATCAAGACCTCGCTTCGATTCTGTTTATTCTTCTTTGCTTGCTCGTCTTTTTCAACGAAACCATTTTTGGAGGAAAGATATTTCTCGGGGGCGACAAAGTCGCAGCGGATAGCTTCCGCCCTTACTTCGAGGAAGCAAAACAGGATGGTGTATTTCCTCTCTGGATACCCTACCTCTTTGGTGGCATGCCTTCAACCCCAAGTCTCATCGGTCCAGGATTCCGCTGGTGGGATCTGACAACTTGGATCTGGAAGGTCATTGACGGTGTGATTTACATGTTGCCGAATCCACAAGTCACCGTCTATCTCTTCCGCTATTTCTTGTTCGGAGTCGCCCTGTATCTCGTCATGCGTCTAAAGGGGCTCGAGCGATCCGCATCACTGATAGCTGCCCTGGCGGGCGTGTTTTCAACGTTCATCATCGTCTGGATTATGATCGGGCACCATTCAAAGATCGGTGCGGTAATTTTCTTTCCCATTTTGTTCCTGCTTGTCGAGAAGATCATGGAACGGTTCCGATGGCTCGATGCACTGCTGCTTGTCGTCACTATTCATCTCCTGTTTGCCACCCGGCAGATCCAGTTTATTTTCTACTTCTTCTTCGCTGTTGCGATCTACATGATCTACCTTTTCGTCCGAAAGCTGATAGCTAAGCAATCTGTCACTTCGCTCGTCAGAGCTGCAGGCATACTTGTGATCGCCATTGGAATAGCTTTCGCAATGAGCGGCGATCAATATCTTTCTGTCCTCGAGTACAATTCGTATTCGACCCGGGGTGCCGGACCGATTGTCGATACTGAACAAGTTGGATTATCGAGCGGCGAATCCAAGGCTGCACCAGAAGGGGGGCTAACGTATGATTATGCGACAAACTGGTCGTTCAGCCCGGAAGAACTCATAACGTTTTTCATCCCCTCGTTCTATGGTTACGGAATCCAGGAGTATAGCGTCGACAACGAGGTCTATACGGTGCC
This sequence comes from Bacteroidota bacterium, assembly GCA_036478305.1. Taxonomy (GTDB): domain Bacteria; phylum Bacteroidota; class Ignavibacteria; order UBA10030; family JAZGDE01; genus JAZGDE01. Next base: position 3,850 of record JAZGDX010000216.1, on the reverse strand, counting down.
AACGTATTTTGGACAAATGCCCTTCACGGACGCGCCGCAATACATGGGAGTTGCGACGCTCGTACTCGCCGCAATCGGGATTGTGTACTATCGGAAGAATCAGTTTGTGCAAGGAATGATCATCATAAGTATTATTGCCCTCCTCATCTCATTTGGGAGGAATTTCTCATTGCTGTACGATCCGATGTTTTACTATTTTCCTTACTTTAACAATTTTCGCGTCCCCAATATGATCTTGATTCTCGTGCAGCTGTCGATGGCGATCATGGCTGGCTTTGGAGTAAATGCGCTCATCGAGCTCAAGAAGTCCCGGCTCCCGGCTGGATGGAAAAAGGGATTTACTTATTCGCTATCAGGATTTGGTCTTCTCCTGATCCTTGCGCTCCTTCTCAGGCAGACTGTTCAGGAAAATTACTTCAACCTCATTGCCTCGAGTGGAAATCGTACCGCGTTCCAGTTAAGAGATTTTCTGTTTGATTCAATGATGTCGGACTGGATGCTTTCCTCTCTGATCGCTCTCGCCGTACTCGGCGTTAGCTATGCCTATCTGTACGGAAAAGTCCCCCACACATACTGGGTGGGAGCGCTTGTCATCTTCGTTCTATTCGACCTCTGGCGAGTGGATGCGAAGGCGATGCGGCCAGCTCCGAAACAGCAGCTGGAGAGGCACTTCACCACCCCTGACTATGTGAACTTCATCCAGCTCGACACGACGCTCTATCGCGTCCATCTGCTGCGGAATGGCCAGCCTCAAACGGACAACAAGCTGGCATATTACCAGCTTCAGAATATCTACGGGTACCACGCAGCAAAAATGCGTGTCTACCAAGATCTCATCGAGGTTGTTGGCATCAACAACGAATTCTTCTGGAACCTTCTCAACATGAAGTACCTGATTTCTGATCAGGTGCATTCAGATTCATCATTCAAGCTCGTTTACAACGGAGAAATGAAGGTGATGGCGAACTCGGAGGTTCTCCCCCGTGCATTTTTCGCCTCGAGGTACGAGGTTGCGAAACCGCTTGAGATTCTCCGGAGGATGCGGGAAGGTTCCTTCGATCCTCGCGAAGTGATATTCTTCGAGGAGGATCCCGCCATTTCCGTCGATCCTCCGGAGACATCAGCGTCTGTCGAGTTCACCGAGTACGAAATTCAGCACTTCACACTGCGTGTCAGAGCGACCGGCAACAATCTTCTCTTTCTGAGCGAAGTGTACTTCCCCGCAGGCTGGAACGCTACTGTGGACGGCCAGCCAACTCCGATTTACAAGAGCAACTATGCGTTTCGTTCCATCCTCATACCCGCGGGGGAACACACTGTTGAGTTCGCTTTCGAACCCAGGATGTTTGAGATCGGAAAACCTGCAAGCCTCGTGGCGAACATCCTTGTGCTGGGTGCACTGATCGGTTGTGTCGCGATGGGATACAGTAGGCGAAGGAAACCGTAAAGAGAAATTGCCCCGGATTTGTCGGGGCGGAATCCGGAGTGAGAAGCATGAACATCGCGCAAATCGGAGCTGGATATTGGGGGAAAAACGTTCTGCGTGTTTTTTCGCGTCTCGACGGCGCTGCCCTGAAGGTTGTTTGCGACGCGGATGCCGTCGTGCTGAAGAGACTCAAAGTGGATTATCCCAACGTTCGACTAACAGCCAAAGCGGAGGAGGTTTTCAACGATTCGACCATCGACGCCGTTGTGGTTGCCACATCCTCGGAGACGCACGCTGAGCTTACCAGGAGGGCTCTGGGGTCTGGAAAACACGTATTCGTAGAGAAACCGCTGGCACTCTCCGTCAAAGACGCTGAGTCCGTGGTGAAGCTTGCGGAAACAAGTCGCAAAGTCGTCATGGTGGGACATCTCTTGAAGTATCACCCTGCCTTTGTCCGGGTTAAAGAAGTGATCGACAGGGGCGATCTGGGAGAAATCTACTATCTTTATTCGACGCGGGTCAACTTGGGAATTTTCCGACGGAACGAGAATGCCCTCTGGAGTCTGGCACCACATGATCTTTCGACTGCGCTGATGTTCTTCAAAGAGAAAGCTACTGCAGTGTCGGCCACAGGGAGATGTTTCCTGCAGAAAGGGATTGAAGATGTCGCCTTCGTAGAAATCGCATTTGAGAACGGGAAGATGGCACATTTGCACGTCAGCTGGCTTGACCCGCACAAAATTCGAAAAGTGACGGTGGTCGGGAGTGAGCGCATGGCCGTCATCGACGATATGGAACCAACGGAGAAGGTGCGCATCTACGACAAAGGTGTCTCACATGTGAAGGAATACACAACCTACGGCGAGGCCTTGGCCGTTCGAGATGGTGACATCTCGATACCGTACATCAAAATGCAGGAACCACTCCGACTCGAGTGCGCGCACTTCATCGACTGCGTCGAGCACAACAAGCGTCCAAACAGCGATGCGCTGGACGGCTTGAACGTCGTTCGCCTCCTTGAGGCAGCTGACCGGTCTCTGAAGCAAGAAGGTCAGCCAATTCTCCTGAAATCCTTTTAGGAAAACGGTGAGAGCATTATGAAGAACTTCATTAGTCCGTCTGCACGCCTCGGAAAACAAACCACCGTAGGCATGAACACCGTGATCTCTGACGATGTAACAATCAGAGATCACACCCACATCGGTCACAATGTTGTTGTACATCCAAGGGTTGAAATCGGTTCGCACGTGCGTATTGACGACAACACTGTCATCGGTAAGCAACCAATGAAATCGATCATCAGCGCCACTACGTCTGATCAGATGAAGCCTCCAACTGTGATCGGCGACCACTGCATAATCGGCACATCAGTCGTCATCTACGCGGGCTGCATCCTCGGAGAGAAGGTGCTCGTTGCAGATCTGTCGTCAGTCCGCGAGGACGTCACAATTGGAGTGGAAACGATCATCGGAAGGGGGGTGGCCGTTGAAAATAAGAGCACTGTCGGTTCATACTGCAAGTTGGAGACCAATGTCTACCTTGCTGCTTACTCGGTCGTGGAAGATCGGTGTTTTCTGTCACCCTGTGTCGCCACAAGCAATGATAACTTCGTCGGGCGGACGAAGGAACGCTTCAAGCACTACAAGGGTGTAACACTGAAAAAGGGGGGGCGCATTGGCACAAACGCGACCATTCTTCCCGGTAAGACCATCGGCGAGGATGCCCTCGTTGCCGCAGGAGCAGTCGTGACAAGTGACCTGGAGCCAAGAAAGATTTACACAGGAGCCCCTGCCAAGTATTTCCGCGACGTTCCTTTGGAGCAACTCCTCGAAAACCAGGAGTGAAATGGCGCCGCGGATTGTCAATATCGTCAGGACACATCCCGATTTCATGAACAACGCCCCGCTCTACCGATGGATGGAGGTTGTCAGTGGATGATAAGCCCAAGGTGGCCACTTATCAATCAAAAATCATCCTTGGTGGTCGCTTAAGAGTTAACGACCGAAAGCTTCAATTACACTCGGCACATATATTACCCGATGGAAAATATCGCTCTCTTGGATACGACTTGTTAAATTTTCGCTGTTTGTGCTATGCGTGTCATCGATATTGGGGGCATAACGATCCATTTGAGGCGACTGAACGGGTCAAAACCGAATTCCCCGATAGATATTACTATTTACAGCTCCAAACGGATAATGCAATCAAGACGACAGTAGGTTATTATCAAGAGAGAATGGTCATACTTAAAGAGATACTGAACACGGAATGATACCGCTTGTTAGAAATACGATAAACACCGAAGATTTGCGCGAACTATCTAATTGGCTCTTGGGAAACCCCAAACTAACCAAAGGCGAATTGACTGGAGAGTTTGAGAAAACTTGGTCTGAGTGGTTGGGTGTTCCGTATTCTGTGTTTCTA
>JAZGDX010000215.1:0-2437 GCA_036478305.1 Bacteroidota bacterium | reverse complement strand
GGAGGTCGCGCCCGGGCGCGCCGTTGCGTGATTTGGTAACGTGCGAACGACGCCTATCGGCCGAGGCTGTGTCAAAAGTCGAAATGTCGCCGAATCAGGGGGTACTTTGTGACCCCTAACTGGTAGTCGATCGTGGCTTACAGGGCAGTCTGTGCGGTCGAATCTTGAAGACGAAAATTCGATACGACTTTTTACACAGCCTCGGCCACTTCCGGTCATTGCCCCATCGCCGGCGAACGGCTGCTTAATACTTATTCTGTTGAAAAACTCGGGCCGCTGACCGCTCTCTCGCCAACCGACGAGGAAGCCAGCACCGAACGCACCGTTCTGGCCTCCACCTGAGAGGGAGAGGATATTGAGGGCACGGCTCCGCTTGCGTTCGAGATAGCGTGTGAAACCGTCCTTAAGAGCCAATGAATAGTCAAAAAGTCCGAACTGCTCGCACCCTGAGGGCGAAGTTCTTACTGCCGTAGCTCTGGTCGCCACTGTTGAAGAACTGGAACCAGGTGAGGTTGCTGACGGTATCCGAGGAACTCCAATAACCACCATTATCAAGATCACCCAAGCCCACTTTATACAACCTTGTGTACATGAGATCTAACTCATCTTTTGACGGCAAAAACCAGTCATCGTGGCCACTAGGTGATACATAATTATCAGCAATTCGAGCGGCAATTCCTCCTTCGTCGCAGCCATTCAAAATGGCTGTGGTATTTTGTGCGCCTGTATCTACGGCGTCACTCTGTGCTCCTATTATATTTTGTGTATTACATCCCCATTCCGCCTCACCCTGGTCTACTGGCGCGGCTTCCAAGCCGTGCAATCCATCCTCACTAACATAAAATACCCAGCCGCCTGCGGGTCCTTTTTGCCCTAGCTCATATGCATGCACCAACTCGCTGATACTACTTAGCGACAAAAGCGACAACCCTATTAACCATCCAAACAGCCTGCCTTTCTTCGCCTTCAGTCTTTGTTTTTTCACCTCGCTTTCCCTCCAATAGTAATGGCTGATGTATCCCCTGAATCCCCACTCTTTACATCGGTTGATCTGCCAGAGGGGGGAAGAGACCTTCTTGCTAGTTGCTATTCTTTAGGAGGGCCATTCTTGGCCGTCACACGAGTTTCCACTCGTTCAGGGGCTCCACCTTTATTATCTTCCCAAGGCTGACGGCGTCAAGTCCTCCCAGCATGCTGGACGTCGACTCTGTGCTGGCCAGGCAAGAAGATGCGATGGTGGAATTCGCCCCACCTTCGACCCACCTCTCGGAGCGCATCGGGAACTCAAGGGTGGACGAGGTAGGCAATGATCTTCCCAAGCTGATGGCCTACCTTCAGACGCTACGGTCGCAGTAGAAACACCGAAAAGCAGACATTCGCCTGCTGGGCTCGGATGGCCAAAAGGGGTCGCAAGCAGCCGTTGGGCAGCCACGGAGGGATTTCATCGCCTGAACGGCGGGAGACGGCCAGATCCAGACATTGGGGGGCAAACGGAAACCTTGAAATTTACGACCGCTGCTCCCCAGATAGCTGAGGTCTGAACCCTGTTGCCGAGGATGGCTTCGCTCCGGACTCAGTGATCGGCTTCACCGGTATATGCAATGGCGCCAACGGAACAGAACAAGAAGGATCGCCGTGCACGACCTCAAGAAGGCGAAGTAGGCGCTCGGCTAGCAGCCTACCGATCGCCGGTGCGACGGATGTTGCCCGTCGGCCCGCTTGCCTGATTCCCGGTCCGTGCCGACGACGCACCAGTGGAGGGGCTGTTGTGCTGGCGACCAGTCTCGTCGATCTCGAGATCACCCGCTTCGACGAGCTTTACTAAAGGTGGGTGCTCGGCCGCCTTAGCATTGACTTGACCGGTCTTGGCGGGTCCCAGGAAAAGCTTTTTGCCACGGGGTAGCGGAACGCTGATCGGTCGGTTCGTTTTGTTGGTGATGTCCATTTTCGCTCGCGCCTCACGCTGGTCGTTACATCGTAGCAGTGATCTGCCGTTAGCTGCCGTACTTCTGAGGAGGGCTTACGAGAAGTTTCGGCCACTTCCGGACGTTCCTGGCAGCGAATTGTGGCACGAAAAGCAGACACTCAAGCGTGATAGGCGGCAACTGTCCGTGTTATAAGACGGCAGGTGTCCGTCTAATTATCTGTTATGTGGCAAGCACTGGAGGACTCAATCGTGATTGAGAAAAGCGCCGGCCAATCCCTTCTGGAAAATGCGTACAAGCTCTCTACTCCAGCCGACAATGCAAAGTACTACGATGCTTTTGCATCCACTTACGATACGGATTTCGCCGACGCTTTAGGATGGCGCTATCCGGCCGCGATCGCCGCGACTTATCGTGATGCCGCCACCACAACCGATACGCCAATTGCTGATATCGGATGCGGCACCGGGCTCGTGGCGAGCGCCTTGAACTTCCCGCGGGAACAGATCGAT
>JAZGDX010000214.1:0-6244 GCA_036478305.1 Bacteroidota bacterium | reverse complement strand
CTCCCGTTATCCGCAGCCGTTTTGGTTACCACATCCTTATGGTAACAGGAAAAGAGCCCGTTCCGAACAAAGAGGAAATTGAACCAGAGCTCCGTCGCATTGTTAAGCAAAAGCGGTTCAAGATGGATTACGCGAAGTACCTCGCAGGGCTGAAGGAGAAGTTCGGCTATAGGTTTAACGAGGACCAATTTCGCCATTTTCTCTCCAAGGTCGATACGACCAAAACACCATCCGATTCGGCGTGGGCGAGTGCACTCTCAAAGGAAGACAGAGAGAGAATACTGGTGAGATTCAGCCCGACTGAGGTATCCGTGGGAGATTTCGCAGATGAGCTATCCTCCCGTGAAGAGTTTCTCAAAACACCGCTACGTGAATTGGATCTCCGGAAAACACTCGACCGTGTTGTTGAATTTACACTGATGGGCATTCAGGGTGAGAGACTTAATCGCACTAACAAGACGTTTCGAATGACCATGGAGGAGTTCAAAGATGGGTCTCTCCTCTTCGAAATCGAGCAGGCGGAAATCTGGGGAAAACTCGAAGTTACCGAGGACAGTCTTCGAGCGTACTTCGCACAACATCGAGAGCAGTTCCAGTTTCCCCTTCGCGTTGAGTTCGGGGAAGTGTTCACCCGGAAAGAGAGCATTGCAGACAGTCTGTACACGGCCGTCATAGAGGACACTATTCCGTTCGACTCTGTGCGCTCATCACACTTCCGACCGGCTATGAGAAAAACGAAAGGCGTGTGGGAGCTTCGACCTGCTGACGAAAACGAGTTGACAAAGAAAGCGGCAACCCTCGAAATCGGGAAGGTCTCCCAGCCCTTTGTGTATCAAGGTGGGTATTCCATCGTCCGACTCGACAGAAAGGAACCACCGCGATTGAAGACGCGTGAAGAAGCAACATCGGAGGTCGCAAGCGCATACCAGGACACCCAAGCAAAACGCCTGGAGCGCCAATGGCTGGACCGCCTGCGACAGAAATACCCGGTGACGCTACACAAGGATCGACTCTCGCTCGCATTTACACGTGGAAAGACCAAACCATGAATGCCTTCAGCCGACGATTGATGCTATGGGAGATTCTGCCGATTCTCCTGTTCGGTTGTACGCAGCAACGCACGAGAGACTCCTACGTGGCACGGGTAAACAACAGCTACCTAACGATCGAAGAGTTCTACAAGCATACAGACACGACGTCAACATCGAGTCCACAGGCTCAAGGGTATGTCAGCCGGTGGATCAGTCAGGAGCTGCTGTTCCAGGAAGCGCGAAGACGTGGACTGGATAGGTCAGCCGACATTAAAACAAAAATTGATGAGATCGAAAAGCAGCTCATTGTCTCGCTTTTGCTGGACAAGGAAATCTACGATGAGGAGTTGGTGAGTTTTTCGAACGAAGAACTTCACGAATACTACGACAATCACACCGAAGAGTTTCTCCTGCAGCATGACGTGGCAAAGATCAACTATGCACTTTTCCAAGACCGAGAGTCTGCAATGGCCTTTCGTGGACAGGTCCTGCGTGGAACGTCCTGGTACGAGACTGCGGATAATGCGGAGATGGGTTCCGAGGAAGTATCTGCAATTCTCGAGCGAGCTGATTCCGCCTACGTTTCTGAGCAGGAGATGTTTCCAGCCCGCGTGTGGGGCACCCTGATTAAGACAAGAATTGGAAGAATCTCGTCCCCTCTGAAGACACAGCAAGGCTACTTTGTTTTCCAGCTGCTCGCTTTTCGGAAACGTGGGGCACCCAGCGAACTACGATATACCCTTCCAGAGATTCGTGAGCGTCTTGTCGTCGAGAAGCGCCGCAAGCTGTTGGACAATCTCCTGAACGAACTGCGGCAGCGCTACGCCGTTGAGGTGAACCTTGATCAAACTTCAGAAGACACACTGTATGTTCCGACGAAACCGTAGCAGTCGATGGTTTCTGGCAATCTTATTTCTGTCGGCCGCCAGCGTGATCGAGACGGTTCGTGCACAGACTGTCATCGACCGGATCGTGGCTGTGGTCGGGAATGAGATCATCCTCGAATCTGAACTAAATGCTCAAGTTCAGTTTTTCATCTTCAACAATCAGCTCGATCCTGAGACACCCGGTCTGAAACGAGACGTGCTCCAAGCGATGATCAATGAAAAACTGATGCTTGCAAAGGCCGTCGAGGACAGCATCGTTGTAAGTGAAGAGGAAGTCACTCAGCAGCTCGACATTCTCATTCAGCAGCGCATCCAGCAAGCGGGGTCGGAGCAGCGCTTGGAGGAAATCTATGGTAAGCCCATCAATCGCCTCAAGCTGGAGTTTCGCATCGAGATGCAGAAGGAGATAATGAAAGAACGAGTGTACCGAACCAAATTCGAGTCCATCAAGGTCACGCGACGCGATGTGGAGGAGTTTTTTTCTGCATATCAGGACAGTTTGCCAAGAGTACCGGAAGAGGTGGAACTTCGACATATTTTTGTCGTTCCGAAGATAGATGAGGAAACCAAAGCACGAGCGTATTCTATAGCGCGTACTATCCTTGACAGCATCCGTGCAGGTGGAGATTTTGAAGTCTTCGCCCAGAGGTACTCGCAGGATCCCAACACCATAGAGCAAGGTGGCGACCTCGGCTTTGTGCGGCGGGGTATCTTCGTGCCGGAATTCGAAGAGGCAGTGTTTGCGTTAGAAGAAGGGGAGTTCTCAGATATAGTGGAGACGGACCGCGGTCTCCATATCATCCAACTCCTCGAACGACGCGGTGAATCAGTTCACCCGCGCCACATTCTGATCAAGGTCGAACGGGACGAAACAAACGATCAGCAAACCATTGCATTCTTGCAGACGTTGAAAGACAGCATGGTCAACCACAAGGCAACATTTGCTGATTTGGCAATGCGACACTCCGAAGACGAAGAAACAAGAAACATCGGCGGGTCGATCGGGCTGGTACCACTTGAACAGCTTGACCCGAACATCGTCACAACCATCCGCGACCTTAAGGAGAAGGAAATCAGTGACCCTGTGCGTGCACCCTTCGGTAATTCGCACGGATTCCACATTTTCCTTCTCGAAAATCGTGTACCCGAGCATGCCATGAATTTAAAGGATGACTGGCAAACGGTAGAACAGTTCGCCACTACCCAGAAGCGTAACGCCGAATACAGCCGATGGCTTGAGGAACTTCACCAGAGTATCTACTGGGAAGTACGGTTGTAGATTCCACCCATTGATAAAACGAAGAGGAAGGTTGTGCCAACACTTGCAGAACGAACGCACTTTGCTGACGTCGAGGCCGTGCGCGCGCTTCGACAAGCGTACAATGATATCCGCAGAGAAATAGCCAAGGTAATCGTCGGTCAAGACACGATCATCGAGCAGTTGTTGACATCGCTGCTTGCCCATGGCCACTGTTTGGTCATCGGCGTTCCAGGTTTAGCTAAGACGTTGATGATTAAGACTCTGGCCCAGGTCCTCGACCTGAAGTTCAATCGGATCCAGTTCACTCCTGATCTCATGCCAAGCGACATCACCGGAACGGAAATCATCGAGGAGAACGTCTCGACAGGTAAGAAGAGCTTTAAATTCGTCAGAGGACCCGTTTTTGCCAATATTGTTCTTGCCGACGAAATTAACCGGACACCGCCCAAAACACAGGCTGCCTTATTGGAGGCCATGCAGGAACACCACGTCACGGCTGCAGGTCAAAAGTACCTTCTTGAAGAGCCATTTTTTGTTCTTGCGACGCAAAATCCGATCGAGCATGAGGGTACGTATCCGTTGCCGGAAGCACAGCTTGATCGGTTCATGTTCAACCTGTGGATTGACTACCCCACGTTTCTCGAAGAAATCGACATCGTCAAATCCACGACGAGTCCATACCACCCCGAGCTTCACCATATACTGAACTCAAAGGAGATTATTGAATTTCAAGAACTTGTACGACGGGTTCCAGTCGCCGACAACGTCATCGAGTACGCAGTTACACTAGTTGACAAGACCCGACCAAAATCAGCGAGCGCCCCAAAGTTTATCAAAGATTGGCTGAGCTGGGGAGCGGGACCTCGCGCCTCGCAGTTCCTGATCCTCGGGGCAAAAGCTCATGCCATTCTCGACGGTCGGTATACACCCGAGATTGATGACGCCCGGCAGATGGCAGGACCGGTCCTGCGACATCGGATCGTGACCAACTTCAACGCGGAGGCGGAAGGAGTTACTGCAATTGACATTGTAGAGAAACTGCTGTCGACTGACTGAAGACGGGATTGCGCCCGGTATCAGTCCGTCGCGGCTCGCAGGACCGCTTGCCAGCGCGCGGCGGTCGCGAGGTGGCAGGGGGCCTACCGAGCATTTTCCCTTCTTCTGATGAAGCAGCTGCTCTTGATCTCCATACCTTCAAATGAACATGCAATCTCGAAATCTTTTCGACTGGAATATCTGGCTGCTTCTGCTGGTCCCTTTACTGCTTCACCATGGAAGCCTCGATTCGCAGACGAAGAAGTACTGGATCTTTTTGAAAGACAAGGGCCCGCCTGCTTCCGTAGTCACTACGAAATACGATTCTCCCAACGTTGAAGACCTCGCCTTCCTCGGTCTAACCGAACGAGCGATTAAGCGCCGTTCGAAAATGCACCCCGGTGATGGTTTGATCGATATTGCTGATCTTCCCCTCCATCCACCGTATCTGGTGGCCCTCCGGGCGATGGGAATTCGTGTCCTCAGAACGTCAAAATGGCTTAATGCGGTCAGTGTGGAGCTGTCCGATGACCAGTTCGACACTGTCTCGCAGCTTCCGTTTGTACAGCACTTGAAACCCGTTGCAAAGTTCCTGCGCAGGAGACCCTCTGAAAAGAAGTTGCCTCCCCAGCCTCCGTCACTCGAAGGATCAGCACACGTATTCGATTACGGTCCCTCGCTGACACAGCTCGAATTAATCCGGATTCCAGACCTCCACGACATGAACATCACGGGAGGGGGCGTTTTAGTCGGCATGCTGGACACGGGATTTCGATGGAGAGACCACGAAGCTTTGATGAACCTCAATGTGATTGCAGAGTATGATTTCATAAACGAAGATTCCGTGACTGCAGACGAGCCTCAAGAGGGTATTTCACAAGATGGTCACGGTACGGCGACATTATCTCTCGTCGGTGCTTTTAAAGAAGGACAACTCATCGGTGGTGCATTCGGCGCTGATTTTCTCCTCGGGAAAACGGAAGTCGCACCGACGGAGAGAAAGATCGAAGAGGACTACTGGGTAGCTGGCATCGAGTGGATGGAGGGTCAGGGGGTGGATGTCGTGAACAGTTCGCTGGGTTATTTCGACTTCGACCCTTCTGGAGAGGGGGGACCCGACTACACGTTTGCCGATCTCGACGGGCAGACTGCGGTCACAACCCGAGCTGCGAACATTGCTGCGAGTAAGGGGGTTGTTGTAGTTGTATCCGCCGGCAACAACAACCTCAACAGCTACTGGCCCTGGATTAACACACCGGCGGATGCAACCGGAGCCCTTGCAATCGGGGCTGTGTCAGCGGGTGGTTCGATCGCATCGTTCAGCTCGAGAGGACCGACCGCGGACGGCAGGACAAAGCCTGATGTTGTCGCAATGGGTGTGGGCACGCGCGTTACCAGTTTCTTCAAGGATTCTTCCACATACAATTTCTTTACCGGAACCTCAGCGTCGGCGCCGCTTGCAGCAAGTGCGGCAGCTCTACTCCTCTCCGCTCGGTCTGAACTCACACCCCCCCAAGTATTTGATGCACTTCGCAACACCGCTGACCGAGCAGAATTTCCAGACAACACGTTCGGGTGGGGATTGATCAACGCCACGGATGCTTTACAGTACCCTACGCTGAGAGTACAAAACCTAGTCAATATCGTCGAGATCTTTCTCACTTCGGCAAATGGAATTGCCGACGGATCACCTACCCTTTTCCATGCTGACGAGGACCAACCAATGTTCACAGCGCTCCCGATGACTCTGAGGAGTCCTTCTCAGAACACAACACGCGGAGTGTACACGGCAAGCGTCCCACCGAGAGTCGAGTCCAGAGTTATACTGTTCTTCATTCAAGCATCGGACAGCGTAAATGGTGTGTTTACAATTCCGCCGGATGCACCAGCGTCAACCTTTTCCTTCGTCGACGGCGAAGGCGTCCTTTTTCCTACGCACGTGAAGCCAGTGCTGATACCGAGTGCGTTTCAACTCTTCCAAAACTTTCCCAATCCATTCAACCAGGGAACGATCATTCAGTACGATCTAG
>JAZGDX010000213.1:0-9373 GCA_036478305.1 Bacteroidota bacterium | reverse complement strand
GAGAAAAAGGACGATGCCCAGTTGATGATTGCGAATTGCTACGCTCGGTTGGGGAACAGCATGCAAGCGAGGGCTGAATACCAGAAACTGATCGAGAATTACCCGACGAGTGAGTATGTCGGGCGGGCAAGGGAGGCGATGGCAAAACTCAGATAAATGGTCGAGCCTCAAACCGCAAACGCTCCCTGCTGGTAGGATCGGGGGCGTTTCAGTTTTCACGAACTGTTCACTGTTTTCCCTGCAGGAATTTCTCGACCGTCTTCATGTCTTCTTTACTTCCGATGAATAGCGGAGTCCTCTGGTGCAGTGAGGAGGGCTCAATCTCCAAGATTCTCTGCTGACCGTCGCTTGCGCTTCCACCAGCCTGTTCCGCGATAAATGCCAACGGATTACATTCGTACATCAATCGGAGTTTTCCTTCGGGTTTTTTCTTGTGACCTGGATACATGAAAACACCACCGTACAGCAACGTCCGATGAAAATCTGCCACCAGCGTACCGATGTAACGTGAAGAATACGGTCGATTTGTTGATTTGTCCTCCTCCTTGAGATAATCTACGAACCGTCTCATTCGATCATCCCATAGCCTGGAATTCCCTTCGTTCACACTGTAGATCCTCCCTTTTTGCGGCATCTTGATATCCTCGTGAGAGAGGAGGAACTCGCCTACTGTGGGGTCCAGCGTGAATCCGTGTACGCCAAAGCCGGTCGAATACACAAACATCGTACTCGACCCGAAGATGACGTAGCCCGCCGCTACTTGCTTGTGTCCCGTCTGCAAACAGTCTTCCAATGTTCCATTTCCCTCTGATGTCACACGTCTATAGACCGAGAAGATTGAACCGATCGTGATGTTGGCGTCGATGTTTGATGAACCGTCGAGTGGATCATACAGCAGGACGTATTTCCCCTTCGGGTAATGGTCGGGGATATGGAGAACATCTTCATTCTCTTCGGATGCCATGACGCAAAAGTGTCCTCCATGGTCCATCGCTTTGTAAATTGTCTGGTCGGCGAATTCATCCAGCTTTCTAACAACGTCACCACTGACGTTCTCCCGGTGGGTGCTCCCGAGGATATTCGCGAGCCCGGCCTTCGTCACTTCTCTCCACACGAGCTTCGCGGCCAAGGAAAGATCGTGAAGCAGTCCTGTGAACGCACCCGTGGCCTTTGGGTACCGGTTTTCTCCCTCGAATATGTGGCGTTCCAGCGTCATGAACTTCGGCATGCTGGCAGACAGGGAACTGATCGGCATGGATGTCACCTCCTCACTGACGGATGCTCGGGTACAGATTCGTCTCGAAAATGTAGAAAAACTTGGACAAAGGCACAAGCGGTGGATCAGCGGCTATTGTTGAGCCTGACAGGCTGAACGGCTAGTTTCGGTGGCCTGATTTCCTGGTCTTTGTACTGCAGCTGATAGAGCTTGTAGTAGATTCCCTCAAGGGCGAGGAGTTCCTGATGCGTTCCGACCTCCCGAATTTCGCCCTTGTGGAGGACGATAATCTTGTCTGCATTCTGAATAGTCGAGAGTCTGTGTGCAATCACGATCGAGGTACGACCCTCGAGCAGCTTTTTGATGGCATTCTGGATGAGGAGCTCGGTCTCCGTGTCGACGCTCGATGTCGCTTCATCAAGGATGAGAATTCTCGGATCGTAGGAAAGGGCGCGTGCGAAGGCAATAAGCTGTTTTTGTCCCACGGAGAGCGTTGCTCCACGTTCTCTCACTGCTTCGTCATACTTCCGCGGAAGTTTTTCGATGAATCGATCAGCTCCGACAAGACGTGCGGCTTCCTTCACTTTCCCGAGGTCAATCCTTTCCTCCCCAAGGTTGATGTTGCCTTTGATGTCTCCAGAGAACAGGAAAACATCTTGAAGTACGACGGCGATGTGCTTTCGCAGATCGTGCTTGTTTATCGTCCGGATGTCCGTGCCGTCCAGCAGAATCCGGCCTCTCCGGGTTTCGTAGAAACGACTGAGCAGGTTGATGATCGTCGTTTTGCCGGCGCCTGTGTGACCGACGAACGCAACCGTTTCACCGGCGTTGATCTTCATATCAATCTTCTTCAACACCCACTCCTCATCATGGTAGGAATACCACACATCCTGGAATTCGATCTCACCGCGCACGGAGGGAAGCGCGACGGGATTCGGAGGGTTCGGAACCAACGTCCGATCGTCAAGAAGGTTGAAGATGCGTTCCGAAGAGGCCATCGCCGTCTGCAAGATGTTGTACTTCTCTGAAAGATCGCGGACCGGCCGGAAAAACATTTCCGCGTACTGTATAAAGGAGATCAATATGCCTATCGTCAGCACGCCTTCAAGGACTTGTCCGCCGCCGTACCAAATGATCAGACCGATAGCAACGGCACTCACCAGCTCCACCCCCGGATAGAACAACGCATAGTAAAAGGTCGATCGAATGTACGCGTCTCGATGCCGAGCGTTTATGCGGTCGAACTTGTTGAACGTCTCCTCTTCGCGGTTGAAGATCTGGACGACGTTTATACCAGTGATATGCTCATGCATGAAGGTGTTCATGCGCGCAACTTGAACGCGCACTTGGCGATACGCGTCCCGTGCCTTCTTTCGGAAAATAAACGTGCCCCATATCAAGAAAGGAATCACACTCAGCGTCACGAGTGCAAGTTGCCAGTTCATCGAGAACATGAACACGAGAATCCAAACGATTATGAACAGATCGCTGAACACCATCACGATACCGGAGGAGAACAGCTCGTTCAGCACCTCGATGTCGTTCGTAACACGCGTGATGAGCCGCCCGATTGGATTCCGGTCGAAGAACCGCAGCGACAGTCTCTGAAGATGCTCGAAGACCTCCATCCGCAGGTCAAAGATCGTTCGCTGACCAATCCACTGAGTGAAATATGCCATGGCATACTGAATGGCTCCCTGGGCGATGACGGTTCCGATGAGCAGGGCGACCACTCCGATGAGACCGTCAGGTTCACCTTTTACGATGTGATCATCGATTGCGACCTTCGTGAGATATGGGCGGAGGGGCCCCAGCGTAGCGATGGCGATATTGAGGCATATTGCACCAATCGCGTGCTTCCGGTATGGCTTCAGGTACTTCAACAGCCGTCGCATCAGGCGACTGTCGTAAGCCTTGCCGAGAACCTCCTCTTCGTGAAATGCTTGCATCTGCTGTCAGTTCGTGATGTCCGTCGGTGTGACTTCAGTGAGTTTATGGTATGCTCATCGGTCGTCTGAATATTCAGTTCTGCCCTTTCCTCGCGAGCTCTGAACAATAAGTACCGATACATGAAGCAGCGGACCGCTTCGCCCCGTAGAGTCGTTACAGACGCTCCAGCTCTTCTTCCAGTAGCTGCTTGTTGTGCAGTTCGGCGTAGATTCTCCCGAGTGCAATCAGTTCGTCATGGTTACCTCGCTCGACAATCTGACCGTTGTCCAGGACCACGATATGATCGGCATCTTTTACTGTCGATATTCGATGGCTGATGATGATGCTTGTTCGCTCCGCCATGACGGTTCGAAGCTGGTGAAGGATTTCCTCCTCGGTGTAGGTATCGACCGCGGAGAGGGCATCATCGAGGATCAATATTCTTGGCAGACGAGCCAGAGCGCGCGCAATACTGATGCGCTGTTTCTGACCTCCCGACAACGTGATTCCTCGTTCGCCGATCATTGTGTCATACTTGTCCGGGAAATCCTCGATGTCTTTTGCTATCTGAGATATCTGTGCAGCGTTCGCGATACGGCCTTCGCCCTCGTGGTTCTCGAAGCCGAATGCGATGTTCTCTTTAATTGTGTCGGAGAACAAGAAAGTCTCCTGCGGGACGAATCCTATGTTCGAACGGAGGACCTCGAGAGGAATCTGTCGGATGTCGATGTCATCGATGAATATCTGACCTTGGGCGACGTCATAGAGACGTGGAATGAGGTTAACGAGTGAGGTTTTTCCACATCCAGTATATCCGACGATCGCGATCGTCATTCCGCTCTCGATCGCAAGGTTGATGTTCTTCAAGGCCGGTCGGGTCGTGTCCTTGTGGTAGAACGTAATGTTCCGAAACTCGATCTTGCCGCGAATCGTTTTTATGGAGGGGTCAGTGATCGCGGTGTCCCGAATTTCAGGTTGGGTATCGAGGATCCTCGCAATGCGCCCCATCGAGGCTGCTCCCCGCTGGAATATATTGGTGACCCACCCGAGCGCGATCATCGGCCAGGTGAGCATTCCGAGATAGATCACAAATTGTATGACGGTGCCGAGCGTCATCGTACCTTTAGTGACCTCAAGTCCACCGGCCCAGATGATAATTATCAGAGACAGCCCTGTGAGCATGAACATCAGCGGCCAGATGAGTGCTTGCACCTTGGCCAGCGACATATTCTTTCTCAGATAGTCCCAACTGAGGCTGCGAAACGCTGAAATCTCATACCCTTCTCGCACGTAGGCTTTAATAACGCGGATTCCCGAAAGGTTTTCCTGTACTCGCGTCGTGAGGTCGGAGTAGCGACTTTGAACCTTCTCAAATTGATGGTGAATTACTTTGCCGAGCCGATAGACCGAATACGAAACGAACGGGAACGGGATAAGCGCGAGCAGAGTCAACTTGGCGTCGATGACCAATATGATCGAGATGATCATGACGAACCCAACGAAGGTGTTCGCTGAATACATAATACCCGGTCCGAGCACGTTACGGACTGCGTTGATGTCGTTCGTCGCATGTGCCATCAAGTCGCCGGTTGGAGTATTCTGGAAGTACGAGAGATGGAGTCGCTGGATGTGCCGGAGGAAATCGTTCCGGATGTCGTATTCAGCGCGGCGGGATACGACGATGATGGTCTGACGAGTAAGAAAGGTAAAGAATCCGCTGATGAGGACTGTACCTACGACGAGAAGCGCATACCGGAGCAGGATCGTAAATGAGGCACTGCTCTGAGTTGAGTCGATTGCTTCGCCGACGAAGATGGGCACGAACACGGCAAAAACGTTGCTTCCAACAATCGCGAGGAACCCGTACACCAGTACGCGTCGGTAACGCTGTAAGTATGGGATCAGTCGAAGGAGGGGCTTCATCAGATTTCAGGTCCAACGTGTTTTGGACAGGACAGGCGGAAGCCATCGGTTCGTAGGTATAATCTTCGCGCTTACCCGTCGTCGGGCGAATGGCGGAACGTCTCACCAACGCCGGAATTCAAGTCAGTTCATCTCGACCATGTATGCCTTGATTCGCCGTACTTGCTCAAGGTACTTCTTCATCTGTTTCGCGTGCCACTCACAGAGCTTTGCAAGGGTTACCATGCCGGGTCCTAACTGTCTGTTGAGTGGGTACACCGCTCCTGTGAGGAGTGCTACGCGAACCCAATCACGTCCTCTCACAGTGCGGAGAAGGGAAAGATTCTCTCCCCGTAGTTCTTCAAGTCGCTGTTTCGCTGAGTCGATATCCAGGTCCAGATAACTCTTTCCCCGGAGAGTTCCCTCTTCGTCCAAGAATTCGATCGGGGGTTTGTCTTCCATCAGCGTCGAGCTGTAGTGGTTGAGATACATCTCTTCGAGTTCGGTCAGATAGAAGACAATTTCTTTGATAGAGGGGGAGTTTGGGTCAGTTCTCCACCGCAACTGTTCTTCTGAAAGTTCTGAGACTTCATCAAGCAGGACGACCTGTGCGTATTCTAGAAAATCGAGGTACGGTGAGACAATCGGAAGCATGCTTGACTGATTTCCTTATCCGATAAGTTCAAACCCAGAGTACCGATGGAGTACCTTGGGAATGATCACTTTCCCCTCCGGCGTCTGGTACTGCTCGATGAGTGCAGCGACAACTCTCGGCAGTGCAAGCGCAGAGCCGTTCAGCGTGTGGACGTACTCCGGTTTTCCTCCATCCCTCGGCTTGAATCGGACGTTTATCCGGCGGGCTTGAAAAGCTTCGAAGTTACTGCAGGAGGAAACCTCCAGCCACTTTTGCTGGCCGGGTGCAAAGACCTCAAGATCATATTTTTTCGATTGTGTGAACCCCAAATCCCCGGTGCACATCAAGATGACGCGGTACATCACTCCGAGCAGTTGCAGCAGTCGCTCCGCATCCTGCCGCAATTTCTCCAGTTCCTCGTACGAAGAGGAAGGATGGACGAACTTGACGAGCTCGACTTTGTCGAACTGGTGGACGCGATTGAGTCCACGAACGTCCTTGCCGTACGACCCAGCTTCGCGGCGAAAGCAGGGCGTGTACGCCGCATACTGTAGGGGCAAATCCTTTTCCTGTAGTATTTCGTCACGGTGAAAGTTCGTAACGGAAATCTCTGCGGTCGGAATCAGGTACAGGTTGTCACGTTCAATGACGTACATCAGATCTTCCTTGTCCGGAAGTTGTCCTGTGCCCGATGCGCTTTCCTCGTTCACCAGAATGGGTGGCATTATCTCACGGTAGCCGCGCTCAGCTGCACGATCGAGGAAGAAATTGATCAACGCCCGCTCGAGTCGTGCTCCTTTTCCGACAAGGAAAGGAAATCCCGCTCCGGTTACCCTTCCTCCTCGTGGAAAATCGATGATCCCAAGCTTCTCTCCCAATTCCCAGTGAGCTTTCAACGGAAAGTCCACCTCAGCCTGTTCTCCCCAACGAAAAACTTCCTGGTTGTCCGCGGGATTTGATCCGACAGGAACCGAAGGATGGGGGGGGTTGGGAACGGTGAGCAGAATACGATCGACTGCTTGCTCCACCACGCTCAGCTCATTATCGAGGGATTTAATTTCTTCCTTCACGACGTTCATTTCCGCGATGGACTTGCCTGCATCCCTTCCGGACTTTTTCATCCTTGCGATCTGTTCGGTCACAGCATTCCGCTTCGCTTTCAAGCTCTCACTGCGTTGAATCAACTTCCGCCGTTCTTCATCGAGGTGAAGCAGCTCGTCGACATTGTCCGACTCGCCTTTGGTCTGGACCCCGCGCTTGACGAGGTCTGGATGTTCTCGAATGAACCTTAGATCAAGCATGAGACAGTTGCTGTATCCCCCGTCAAGGGCTCATCGGTGGACAATGTGCTTTCGCTGCAGATGATTCACTTGGCTCTTGAGCATCTGTAGCCCTTGTTGGGCGCTCATCGTCCGAAGGCCGAGTTCCGATTCAGCTTTCAACGTAATAAAGCCGGACATGAGCGGCCTCTCCGCGATCTGTTTGAGCCGGGCGGTCTTTTCCGCTTTCAGGCAGGATGCGTCCAGTTCAAACACGTCGGCAAGTTTTACTGCGAAATCGTACCGACTGATGAGCTCAGAACCGGAGATATGGTAGATTCCTTCTTTATCCCTCTCGACAACCTTGACAATCCCATAGGCAAGGTCATCGACGAGCGTCGGACAACCGACTTGGTCGTCAGCGACTGTGATCGGCATACGTTTCTGCAGTAGCTCCAGCAGCCTGAGCGCAAAATTCTGCTTGATCCGTCGGCCCGTGCCGTAGAGGATCATTGTACGGATGACGACGTACGGCAGTTCGCTGACGCGGAGCGCATTCTCGCTCGCGAGTTTCGTCTTCCCGTAGTAGTTCAGCGGGTTCGGGCGCGCGTTCTCATCGTAGGGTCCGCTTTTTCCGTCAAAAACGTAGTCGGAGGAAATCTGGATGATCTTAGCTCCAACTCTCTTCACAGCATCGATGAGATTTTCTACACCCGTGACGTTGACTCGCCAGCCCAGGTCCCGCTGTGTCTCGCAGGAATCGACTGCAGTGAATGCCGCCGCATTGATAATCAGGTCGGGACGGAACGAGAGTACGAGATCCCGTACCTCCCGCTTCGCAGTGATGTCGAGTGGAGTGTAATCGAGCTGTGCGTGGTCGAACGCTGAGTCTGGATGCTTGGAGGTCAGAAGAAGCTCGTAGGTAGTATCTCGTCCAAAGAGCCCCGCGAGTTTCTGTCCGAGCAATCCGTTGGTACCCGTGATCAAGACACGTCTCATTACTCTTTCCTTCGACGGATTCCGAGCACACCGTCCCTGGGGTCTCGACACCGAATTCTCACGGCAGCCTGATCAGCTGGACAGTTCCATCCGTTCCTGAAACGGCTCACTCCGGCGCTTTGCGCACTTGTCGGCTCATTCCGTACAAATGTCGGATGGTATCAAGTCCGGCAGGTCCTGCGAACTCAACGCTCGATCCTGCGACTTCATTCGCGAAGCGCGCTGCCTCGAGGGCATTTCGGTCCTGAAAGTACCGACAGCTAAACGCTGCCCCGAACACATCACCGCAGCCAGTCTGATCGACAACGTTCGAGACAGTTCGTGACGGAACGTTATGATGCTCTACGTGCTTATGATCTTGAGCGTACACAGTTGCCCCGAGTTCGCCGCGAGTGATTACGTGAACACGACCACCTAGGGCAAGAAGCTGCAGAGCCAGATCGTGCTCGTCGAGATGGTCCGGTGTCAAGCCGGCCGCTTCTTCCTCGTTCATCTGAATCGTCTCGATCATGAAACACCAGCGCCGCCACATCTCAACCGATTGACGGAAGCGCTTGTGGTTCTGGTCGATTCCTAACGTGAGGCTGTGGAAATCAAGATGAATCGGCACATGGCGGTCGCAGACAGCCATGCGGATTTCGTCAAGAGCCTCCAATTCTATGTCAAAACCAGACACCATGTTGATGAGAATGCCGTCAGCCCGACTGAGATAGGGTCGAATCTTCGGGAATGGAATGGGCGGAAAGATGTTCTTGGAACACTCAATCCGATTGTTTATGTCAGAGTAGTTCAAATGAACTTCATTCGACGGTCCCTTGTGCAGATAGATTCCCGAGGTATCAATGGCAGTGTACATCGACAAGTCTTCGATGTAGCGATCGTATTCGTTCTCCCCAACCGGAAAAACGGGAACGATACGAGTTTGTTCGTTCGCGAGACTTGCCAACGTTGCCACCGAGTAGTAGATTCCACCGTAGCTCCGCGTCTCCTTACCGTTCGCGTGTTGAATCAAGTCAAAGCAAGGATGTCCGATTACCAGAACATTCATCTAGATTTTCGCTCCTTGTTTCTTGAAATCGACCAGTCTCTCCCTGATTTTCTCATCCTCCAGCGCCAATATTTCTGCAGCGAGGACACCTGCATTTTGGGCGCCGGCACTCCCGATCGTGACAGTGGCGACGGGAATCCCGGCTGGCATCTGGACAATCGAAAAGAGCGCGTCGAGGCCCTTCAACTCCGACGAGCTGAGCGGGACGCCAATGACCGGCAGAGTCGTCTGTGCGGCGATGGCTCCTGGGAGGTGGGCAGCCATACCCGCAGCAGCAATGATGACTTCATAGCCATTGTCCACAGCCTTTTTCGCGAATTGAGCTGTTTCCTCCGGCTGACGGTGGGCCGAGAGCACCTTTATCTCATAGGAGATACCAAAGTGTT
>JAZGDX010000212.1:0-5558 GCA_036478305.1 Bacteroidota bacterium | reverse complement strand
GTGACCGAAGGTCCATATGAACTCGTAAGGAATCCAATCTATCTTGCCGATTTCTGGGCAATCTGCGGGTTTGCGATGTGTCTTCCCCCGGTTGGCATGCTCCTGCCCGGTCTTTTCTACGTTCACTACCTCCAGCTAATCAAGTACGAGGAAGAATCGCTTTCGAAACAGTTCTCAAGGCAATTCCGTAGCTACGTTTCTCGAGTCCCGCGGCTCATCCCAAGTCCCGCGAGCCTACGTAATGTGTTGAGATCCTCGAAGGATTTTCAAGTCAATCGAGATGGGTTTCGGCACAACGCTCTCTTCGTGCTCTTCATTCCAGGATTCATCCTGGCAGCTTTCACGCATGAATTTCTGCACGCAGTATTGATCGGGCTGCCTGGAGTCATCGATTGGGCGATTATTCACACGCGAATTGGCATTTCAAAGAAGCGGCCAATCGGCAAATCGGCAAGCAGTCCGGTCAACGTGAAACCTTCGCGGAAGAAAGTGTTCCA
The DNA here is from genome assembly GCA_036478305.1 of Bacteroidota bacterium. Lineage (GTDB taxonomy): Bacteria > Bacteroidota > Ignavibacteria > UBA10030 > JAZGDE01 > JAZGDE01. The sequence goes on along the minus strand of JAZGDX010000212.1, from coordinate 5,061 downwards.
GGACATTCTGTATGCTCAGTGTTGGGAAGATCCACAGATCGACCGCGCGGCTTTCAGGATCAATCCGGACGACACGGTGTTCTCTATCACCTCCGGCGGCTGCAATGTTCTGACGTTCCTCCTCGACAACCCGCGCAAGGTGATCGCGCTCGATGTTAGCCCGTACCAGAATTTCTTGCTCGACCTCAAAATCGCAGCATTCAAGGGGTTTTCCTATGGCGAGCTCCTGGAATTTGTCGGTGTGAGGCCGTCTCAACGTCGTTTTCAACTCTACGAGCGAGTCCGTCATTTTCTGAAAAAGGAGTGCCGATCGTATTGGGATCGCCAACGAGGAATGATTGAATTAGGGATCATACACTGCGGTCGCTACGAGCGATACATGCGACTCCTGAGGAGGGTGATCACTGTTATCATGGGTCGCCAGTTGATCGAGCAGTTTTTTCTGATCGAAGATTCCGGAGAGCGGTTGGAGCTTTACCGTGCGAAGTGGGAGAATGCCAGGTGGCGGCTCTTCACTCGGGCACTGCTCAGTCGCACGGTGATGACACTTTTGTTCGATTCAGCGTTTTTCGCGTACCTCGATGAAGACTTTTCGTTCGGACGGCATTTTGCGAAGAAGATCGAACGTGCGTTCACACAGCTCCCCACAAAGACAAATTACTTCCTCGCTTACATCGCGCTTGGAAGGTTCCTGAACGAGAATGATCTTCCACCGTATCTGCGGCGCGACAACTTCGACACCATTCGGAGCCGCGTCGACCGCATCGAGTTGGTCACCGACAGCTGCGAGCATTTCTTCGAAGCTTTGCCCGACGCGAGCATTTCAAAATTCAACTTCACGAACATTTTCGAGTGGATGTCGTCAGAGGCGTACGAAGCGCTCCTGAAGGAGACGGTTCGAGTGGCGAAAAACAAGGCGATCATTACATACCGAAATCTTTTAGTATTTCGAGAGCATCCTGTTAAACTTGAGCAGCATATTCGTTCGCTGAAGCACGTAGCAGAGAAGCTTCACCATCAGGACCTCTCCTTCATCTACGATAACTATGTTGTTGAAGAGATCTACAAGGAGGTCGCAGAGTGCAATATACCGTCAAGACAGTATCACACCGTCGAACGATGAAGGACTTCCTCGGTCTACCCTTTGTCATCTATCGTGACGATCCGAGGTGGGTTGCTCCTATAAGTTCAGAACTGCGGCGTGTTCTCGACGTCAGGCGCAATCCATATTTTGAGAATGCAACTGTCAAGCTTTTCATCTGTTATCGCGATGGCCGCGTTGGTGCTCGCACCGCTGTGGTGATCAATCGGATCCATGAGGAAAAGTCAGGGATCAAAGCAGCGTTCTTTGGTTTCTTTGAATCCATCAACGATGTCGGCGCAGTCCGGTCCCTTTTCGATGAGGTGGAACGATATTGCAGCGATCAGAAAGTTGAACTCCTTGAAGGTCCATTCAACCCGAATCACTATTCGGAACTAGGAATCCAGGTGACCGGATTTTGCACTTCGCCCACGTTTTTTCAGCCGTACAATCACACGTACTATCGGCAGCTGCTGGAGGATGTTGGCTTCAACATATCAGCCAGATTTCACACGCGGAAAAACGACCGCATCAGTGAGTATGTTCGGGAGCGGTATGGAACTCGGCGGCTTCCTCAGGTTGATGGCTACTCGATTCGGTCGTTTTCATTGGAAGATCTCGACGGTGACCTTGAGCGGATCCGGGAGGTGTTCAATGACGCCTTCTCATCGAATTGGCATTACTTGCCTGTGAGCAAGGAAGAATATCAGTTCTCCGGAAAGTTCTTACGGTTGGTGACCTTTCCTGACCTCATCAAAATCGTCGAGCACGGTGGGAATCCTGTCGGCGTCCTGCATTGCGTATTGGACATAAATCCCCTTTTGAAGCGGATGAAAGGAAGAGTCGGACCGATACGATACCTGAGATTTCTACGAGAGAGAAATAGGATTCGCAAGGTCGTGATTTTCGCGGTGGGCATTAAGAAGTCGTATCAGCGCTCGCGTGTGTATCAGTTGCTTCTCCATGCGATGTGTCAGATTGCCCTGAAGTATGATGCCTTGGAGACGACCTGGATGTCTGAAGAGAACATCCTTGCAGCGAGGGCTGCCGAGCACTTAGGGCTGAAGCCAGATAAGTGCTTTGTAATGTACGAGAAACAGGTAATCGCGTGAAGAGGTTCGAACGGTGAATAGACTGACTCAAATTCTTGATCCGGAGGCTTGGGGCCTTCGTGTCGGTCCAAACGGTGAACTGATGGTTGGCGACCTCAGCGTCGTTGAGCTCGCGCGAGAATACGGGACGCCCGTGCACATACTGAATGAGCATCGTCTGGAGAAAACTGCCAGCCAGTTTTGGCAAAGTTTTCGGGCGGCGTATCCGGGGAAAACATCAGTCCATTACGCGTTCAAGTGCAATTCGGTTCCGGTGGTCGTCCAAACGGTCCGGCGGGCCGGACTGAAGGCCGAGGTCATGACCGAGTTTGAGTTGGATCTAGCCGTGCATCTCGGTTATGACGGTGAAGAGATCATCGTCAACGGACCCTGTAAAACAGACGCATTCCTACACAAATGTGTCACGGAGGGGGTTCGACTCATCGTAATCGATTCTCTTGAGGAACTGAGGGTGCTTTCACAGATCTCCGAAGCCTTTGGGAAGGATGTTTGCGTGTTGCTGCGTGTGAACCCCGATTATGTCCCCCAAGGGATGAACCGTGGTACCGCAACAGGGAGTAGATCGAGGTGTGCGTTCGGTCTTGATCTGAAGGGGGGAGAGGTTCCTGTTGCGCTCAGACTTCTCAAACAGATGAAGCGCGTGAAGTTTGCAGGATTTCATTTTCACATCGGCACAGGGATACGAGATCCGAAAGACTACTCAAAGGCCTTACGGTGCTTAGCTCCGATGCTTGCTCATACTCGCTCCGAAGGGTTTGCTGTGAAGATTCTTGATGTCGGCGGGGGATTTGCCTCAATGACGACTCGGGAATTCACAACCCGTGAGATGCTTCTGTACGAAGGATTCGATCGACTTCCATCTGGTATGTCGAGAAACTGTGATGCATCGTTCGATGATTTTGCAAGAGAGATCTCAATCGGCGTGCTCCAGAGCTTCCCCTCAGAGGAGCTACCGGAGCTACTCTTTGAACCCGGACGTTGTCTCGTCAGTCCGAATCAGTTTTTACTCCTCACGGTGCATCGGGTCAAGCAGCGTCCGGGTGTTCGCAAGTGGCTGATCACGGACGGCGGACTGGGGACGGTCAGTATGCCGACCTACTATGAGTATCACGAGGTCTTTCTCTGCAACAATGCCCTGCGCCCTCGAACGGAGAGGGTGACGATCATTGGTCCTGTGTGTTTCGCCGGTGATGTCGTGTATCGCAACAAACTCATGCCGGAGGTTCGTTCGGGAGAAGTCCTTGCCGTGATGGACAGTGGGGCGTACTTCACAGCTTTGGAATCTTCGTTCGGTTTTCCTCGGCCAGCCATAGTTTCCGTGCACCAAGGCTTGCACCGACTGGTGCGGAGGAGGGAAACGTTCGAAGAGATGGTCGCTCGTGACCAACTCGTTACTGGAACAGTCATTGAAGAGGAAGTACGATGAAGTTTGCAGTCATACGGAATGGGTCAAACTCCAAGCTGAACGACCTTGCCGATGGCATCGTCCGGGCTTGTCTTGCACACGGCCATGAAATCTCATCTGAGACAAACGGCGTGCGATTCGTGCTGAACCTTACCAACGTGGAAGCACCACGTGCGTTCCGGAGGCGCTCTCAGTCCATCTTTGTCGTCTCACTGGTGGCGATGGACGAGCTCCGGGAGGACGCACAGTCGGTCTGTTATAGGACGCTTGTCCGCAGTCTCTCCAATCTCGTGCTCTGTGTAGTGCCATCTACCACGCTTCGTCCGACCGGAACAAATGGTAGATCGGAAATCTACTTCACAACGCCGGAGGCTGGTTTCTACCTTCTCCCGTTCGACCTGGAAGCAATCTATCAGCGTATTCTCCCGATTGTGAGCTCGCACTTCGCAACCGACAACCGCTTTACTGTTGATTTGCCCGCTCAATACTGCGGGACTTCTCCCATTGTGGAAAAGATCAAGCGCTACGGAAGAGAGCTTGACGCACTCGGAGTGTTACCAGCACCGTTTCCGCTTCGGCAGATTCTGTCGGAGGAGGATTTACAGCATATTTACAGGATCTATGGAATCACGGGTGCCAGTTACGGAAACCTCAGCGCCCGTGAACGTATCCCCGAGCTGGGAAAAACAACGTTCTGGATGACCGGTCGCGGAGTCAACAAGGCAAATATTGCGAAAGTAGGAAGGGACGTCCTGCTCGTGAAGGGCTTCGACGACGAGCACGGCGCAGCCTTGTTGAGCGTTCCTGCTTACTACGATCCGAAAGCGAGGGTATCGGTTGATGCCGTAGAGCATTCCCTCATCTATCGGACATTCTCTGACGTTGGCGCCATTGTGCATGTGCACGCGTGGATGGACGGAGTTCTCTCCACCAGACAGAACTATCCGTGCGGAACGCGGGAGCTCGCAGAGGAGGTTGTCGGCCTGCTTCATCAAACGGACGACCCATCCCAGGCTGCTGTCGGCTTGAAGAATCACGGGCTGACGATTACAGGTCATAGTCTGGGTCAGATTTTTGAACGAATTCGCGGCAAGCTTCTCACGGAAGTGCCGATGTTTGCGTAGGGAGACCATGAGTAGATCCGTTCGCTGAAAGCGAGGTTTCGATGGATTTGTTTGCAGTCAGAATCTTAAGAAGCCAGCCACTTCGGCTCGTCCTCACAATTGGCGGAATCGCGTTATGTGTCGTGCTAATGCTCTTCCTCCTGTCCGTGTACCGTGGGGTCGCCGATGGTTCTGTTGAATACATCCGACGGAACAGGGCTGATCTGTGGGTACTTCAAAGAAACGCAACCAATATTCTTCGTGGTTCATCGTTCCTCTCAACCGGGCATGGGTATTTCATTCAGGAGATTCCGAGTGTCGAATCGGCTTCGGCGGTTCTCTTCATTCTTTCCAGCGTTC
>JAZGDX010000211.1:0-6885 GCA_036478305.1 Bacteroidota bacterium | reverse complement strand
CTGTCGGTCAGTACGATTCTCTTTCCTTTCAAGCTTATGGTATCCGTACTTCAATCATACGTGATCATCAGGAAATTCAAACCGCACGTTGTCGTGGGAACCGGAGGCTATGTGAGCGGACCGGTTTTATACATCGCGTCGCTGGTGAATATCCCGACGCTAATCCAAGAACAAAACAGCTATCCTGGTATTACGACGCGTCTACTTGCAGGACGCGCTGACGAGGTCCATGTTACGTTTGAAATCACGAAGAGGTATCTCAAGAAACGAAAACGCAAGATCAAGGTCAGTGGCAACCCTACCCGGGCTGTGCTCGGCACTGTGAGACGAGAACATGGAGCCCATTTCTTTGAGCTAGATCCCAAGAAGAGGACGGTCCTCGTGTTCGGCGGTAGCTCGGGGGCCGCTCGACTCAACGATGCGATGCTCACGATTGCCGAGGACTTGATTGCTGCCGATGTGCAGGTCATCTGGCAGACGGGAATACAGGACTATGCGCGAATCAAACCTGCCGCTCCATTGTCAAACCTTATCGAGATTGTATCGTTTATCGACCGAATGGAATTTGCCTTTGCAGCCAGCGACGTGATTGTCTGTCGAGCTGGAGCTACGGCCGTCACGGAGATAACCCGGGTTGGCATTCCAGCGATTCTCATTCCATACCCGTACGCAGCTGCAGACCATCAATTGATGAACGCAAATGCAGTTGCAGAGTCGGGCGCGGCGCTCGTTGTTCTCGAGCACGAACTTCCTGGAAAACTCAGATCCGTGCTCTTTGACTTGCTGCAAAACGAATCGAAAAGGAAGGATATGAGCAAAAGGAGCCTGACGCTGGCAAGACCGGGCGCTGCCCGTGAGCTTGCCGAAGCAGCACTGCGGCTTGCGTCATAGTCCGAGAGCTATGGGAGAACAGAACGTTCCCGAAGGTGCGAGCGTATTCAAGTATAAACTCGATTTCTACTATCAGCAGGCGCTGATCTATCTCTTGACGTTGATCGCGTATGCGTCGGTGAGGGGGAGTTTCATTGAAGACAGGTTTGAGTTTGTGTTTCGTGACCCGATCGTCTATGTGATTCTGTTCTTTGTCCTCGGGTCATGGTTTGGACTGGCTCTCAATCGAATCCGGGAGCGGAAGTTGATCCTCGCGGGAGACAGACTGATCTTTGCAAGCCGGTCACGTCGACGAGTCGTCTCTGTCTCAGATATCGCATGGATCCATATCGGTCGGGAGAGGAAGGTTCGAACGAGCGGCGGTTATCTCGAGATCCGGATGAAGCTGAAAAACCGGAGACGCGTTCTGCGAATCCGTGTTGGTCGGTACGAACGTGCCCAGGATCTCGTGGCGGAGATCGGAAAGTTGACTGAACATGTACCGAGAATACATCGAAGACACGTGGAGCTGCAGCCCGCCGAAAATTGAGCGGGCGGTGAGCGTTGTTGTGTACAACACGGCGAGTACGAAACGACTTGTGGGCGTGAATATATGTTTCGATCAATCAAGAAACTGCATTTCGTCGGCATCGGCGGTATCGGCATGAGTGGAATAGCCGAGGTTCTGCTCAACGAGGGATTTCGGATCACCGGGTCGGATAAGGTGCTGTCCGACGTAACCGAGCGGTTGCAGCGGTTGGGGGCAACGGTGTATGAGGACCATGATTCCAAAAACATCGAGCAGGACGTCGATGTTATCGTGTACTCTTCAGCAGTTGACTTGGATAACGTTGAGATCCATGAAGCGGAGCGTCGGAAAATCCCTGTTATTCGGCGGGCGGAAATGCTCGCTGAGGTGATGCGACTGAAATACGGAATCGGGATCGCTGGAACACACGGAAAGACGACGACGACTTCAATGATTAGCCTCGTCCTGATGGAAGGGGGTCTGGACCCGACGGTGATCGTGGGCGGAAAGCTGAGCGGCCTGGGCGGTACCAACGCGCGACTTGGTCGCGGCGACTTTATCGTCGTAGAGGCCGATGAGTTTGACCGCTCGTTTCTCTCCATAACGCCGACGATTGCAGTCCTGACGACTCTGGAAGTGGATCACCTCGATTGCTACCGAGATCTAGAGGATCTAAAGGGGGCATTTGTTCAATTTGCGTCAAAGGTTCCTTTCTACGGATACATCGTTCTCTGTCTCGACGAGCCGTCACTTCTTGACATCATGCCGCAGCTGAGGAGGAAGAAAATTATTACGTACGGGTTGAATCCCCAGGCAGACCTTCAAGCACTCGATATACATCACATGCAGAACACGTCGACATTCGCGGTGACGCAGTTTGGAGAAGAACGTGGCGTCGTCAAGCTACATGTCCCCGGAAAGCACAACGTCCGGAATGCCCTTGCCGCCATCGCAGTGGGGCTTGGACTCGGAGTTTCCTTCGACCGTGTCAAATCAGGTATTGAGAAATTCTCAGGTGTGTACCGACGGTGGGAGAACAAGGGTGAAGTGAACGGTATTGTTCTTTACGATGACTATGCCCATCATCCAACAGAGGTGAAGGCGACGCTTTCCGGCGTAAAATCTGGATGGCGGAATCGGATCGTGTGTGTCTTTCAACCCCACCTCTACTCGCGAACACGTGACTTCTACGAGGATTTTGGGAAGGCTTTTTTCCATGCGGATGTCCTGGTCATTACTGACGTCTATCCAGCACGCGAAGAGCCCATTCAAGGCGTCACCGGAGAACTCATTGCACATGCTGCGAGGCAGTTCGGTCACAAGGAAGTGCACTACGTACCTGCGAAGGCCGACGTCCCGGACTATCTCTGGAAGATAGTCAAGAAAAAGGACATTGTGGTCACGATGGGCGCAGGCGACATCTGGAATTATGGGGAGGAGTTTCTGAAAAAAGGTCGGATGAGAAGTTAACGAATACAGAGCGGTGGAATCCGTACCGCCTTCCATCTGAAGACCTGTTATCAGTCAATAGACGGAAAACGAGATCGTATGATATCCATCGAAGAGATCAAGAAATTCCTGAAGGGAGAAATCAAACTCAGGGAGCCACTCGCGAAGTATACATCGTTGCGTATCGGTGGGGCCGCGGATTGCTACTTGGAGCCAGCCGATAAGGATGACTTGGTGAACGTGATACGGTATGTCCAACGGAGTGAGGTTCCCTTTTTCATCATCGGAAACGGCAGCAACGTGCTGATCAGTGACGAAGGGTACCGTGGCGTGGTGATCAATCTGGAGGCGAGGGTGAATCGGTTGGAGGTGCGGGGCGATATCGTTGAGGCTGAAGCGGGCGTCCGAACTCCACGCCTCGTTGATTTCTGCATACAGCGCGGTCTTCAGGGAGTAGAGATGCTTGTTGGGATACCCGGTACGATCGGGGGTGCTGTCGTAATAAATGCTGGGGCGCACGGTGGACAGATATCGGACTATCTGGTAGAGGTAGAGGTTTTTCGGGAGGGAGAAGTCATCCGGGTAACGAAGGAGCTGGGTGACTTTGCGTACAGGCGCTCCGGCTTTGTCCGCGATGTTGTTCTCGGTGCAGCGTTCCGATTGCTGAAGGGAAACAAGGAAGAAATGATGCGGCGCAGGCGGGAGTTCCTCGTGATACGCGGAAAAACACAGCCGCTCAATTTTCCAAACTCGGGAAGCATCTTTAAGAATCCTCCCGGCACGTACGCGGCAAAGCTCATCGAAAAAGTCGGTCTGAAAGGAGTGCGAAGGGGCGACGCACAGATATCAGAGCTTCACGCTAATTTTTTCATTAATCTCGGCGGAGCGAAGGCAACGGATGTGCTTGAGCTCATGCGAACAGCACGCGAAGCCGTCTTCAGGAAGTTTGACATCACGCTCGAACCGGAAGTGAAGCTTGTTGGGTTCTCCACAGAGTTCGTCACGAAGTGAGCGATTCATTGTCCAGGGCCGACCGGTCCCGTGGAGTCGGCACAGGACGAGGCCTCGATGCGACTCTTGGTTGAAACCGTTCCGACAAAGTCGGATCTGACGACCAGATGGAAACGTGTCTGGAGCTATCCTTATGTTGGGAAACGTGTCGAAGAACGTGTACATCGATAAGGAGATGGAAGAGCATCGGTGGAGTGTTCCGGGGCTGGTCCTTATTCTCATTGTCATGTTCGTTCTCCTTGGAGTTTCGCATTTCTGGCGTGGTGGGTTGAGGGTGAGTGAGCTACCTGTGGAGGGAAATCGCATACTTTCTCAACAAGAGATTCTCAAGTTAGCGGCAATCCCTGACCGTATCGGCATGTTTACGCTGGACTTGAAGGTCGTGCAGAAGCGCATCGAGAAGCATTCTTTCGTGAAAGAAGTCATCGTGTCGAGAGAATTACCGTCGAGTATTCGCATCCGTGTGAGGGAGCGACACCCCGTTGCGATGCTTGCGGGACCCGAGCCCTTGTTGATCGATGATGAGCTCGAGGTTCTCCCCAACATACGCTCGAATGAGATTTTCGATCTTCCTGTCATCACGGGATGGAGAGACGAGATCCTGAGCGGAACAGATGTCAAGTCTGAAGGCTCGCCCCTCTATGCGGCTGCAGGCCCAATACATCGAAGTCTCTGGCGCGCTGTTCACGTCATCGAGACTGCAAAGCAGGTCGACGAGAATCTTTACCACCTTATCTCGGAGGTCAGACTTCTGAGCGGCGGCGACATCGTTCTGTACAGTTCGGAATTCGGAATACCCATCCTGCTCGGGCGCGGTGACGAGGTTCGCAAACTGGTTCATCTTCACGAATTTTGGAGTCAGGTTGTCAGTCGGGAGGGTGCTGCCACACTCCAATCGGTGGACTTGCGCTTTGAAGACCAGATTGTCGCTCGGTGGAATGAGCAGGTTGAGAAGAGGAATGAACCGAAACCCCCTGCTATCTAGAACCCTAACGAAGAGGTAAAGCAACAATGACAGAGGGTGAAATCATCGTTGGCCTCGACATCGGGACCACGAAAGTGTGTGCAGTCGTCGCGGCGTTGAGCGGAGACGATCGACTGAACATCCTCGGTATCGGGCGAAGCCCGTCGGATGGGCTTACACGGGGTGTGGTCACAAACATTGAAAAGACCGTTCGATCCATCGAGAATGCTATTGCGGAGGCAGAGTCACAGTCCGGCGTGAGTATCAAATCGGTGATCGTCAGTATTGCTGGAGACCACATTCAGAGCATCCAGAGTCGTGGAGTCATAGCCATCAGCGGCTCTGATCATGAGATCGCACAAGCGGACGTGCATCGACTGATCGAGGACACGAAGCGAGTCGCACTACCGCCGGATCGAAAAATTATCCACGTAATCCCTCAGGAATTCATCATCGATGGGCAGGATGGGGTGTACGATCCAGTGGGAATGTCCGGTGTTCGACTGGAAGCCAATGTTCACATTATCACGGGATTGGTCACCGCCGCTCAAAATATCTTCAAATGTGTGCAGCGAGGAAGACTCGAAGTGGCGGACATGGTCCTCGAGCCCCTCGCTTCGAGCTATGCGGTCCTGGATGAAGAGGAAAAAGAGGTCGGTGTTGCCCTCCTCGACATCGGGGGAGGAACGACCGATCTCGCGGTGTTCGAGGAGCGTACGATCCGCCATACGGCAGTGATCGGTGTGGCGGGTAAGAAGGTCACCGACGACATCCGCAAAGGCCTAGGTATACTGACGGAACAGGCGGAAAAGCTGAAACGGGAGCACGGTTTCGCCTACATGCCGGCTATCGTGGATAACGAGCCGATTTCCCTTCCCGGCATTGGGGGCCGTGCACCTATCGAAATTGACAAACACCTCCTCTGTCAGATCATCCAACCTCGGATGGAGGAAATTCTGGAGATCGCCGCAATGGAGATCAAACGATCTGGCTATTCGAGGCATTTGTCCGCTGGAGCAGTCCTTACAGGGGGTGGGTCGTTAATCCAAGGGACACCGGAACTAGCACGAGAGGTGCTTGGAATGCCCGTGAAAATAGGTATTCCAACGGGTTTTGGCGGCGGTCTCGTGAAGGAGATCGAGAATCCAATGTACGCGACCGCGGTCGGTTTGGTCCATCATCGACTGCGACAGAATAATAATGCTTCAATATCATTCGGGAATGGTCGCGAAGCAGGAACCTTCAGGTACATTTTCTCCAAAATCAAGAGCTGGTTTGATGAATTGTGAGCAAGAGGTTCATTTCTTCGGTTTTGACTCATGGAGTAACAATCCCGACTATGCAGATGATCAATGAGTTTCGAGTGAATTTTCTTACTAACAACATAAGGAGAGCTGATCGTGATCGAGCTCGATAGTTACGCCCATCAGAGCGCTAAGATCCGGGTCGTTGGAGTTGGAGGGGGGGGCGGCAACGCGGTCAACAGCATGATCGAACGGGGGCTGAGCGGTGTTGACTTCCTGGCGGTCAATTGTGACCTGCAGGCCTTGGGACAGAACAAAGCTCCAAATAAGATCCAGGTGGGAAAGAATCTCACGCGTGGTTTAGGCGCGGGGTGCGATCCTTCCATTGGGCATCGTGCCGTCGAGGAAGACCGCGATGAACTCGCGCGAAATCTTGCAGGGAGCGATATGGTCTTTATCACAGCGGGGATGGGAGGTGGGACCGGAACGGGAGGAGGACCCATCGTCGCAAACATTGGGAAGAGCATTGGAGCGTTGGTTGTCGGGATCGTGACGAAACCCTTTAACTGCGAGGGAAAGAAGCGGGCCCAGCAAGCAGAGATGGGAATTGAGGAGATGAAGAAGCACGTGGACACGCTCATCGTCATCCCCAATCAGAAGCTACTTTCCGTTGTCGAGCGCATGACCCCAATCCTTGAGGCATTCGACAAAGCCAACGAGGTTCTCCACAACGCCACCCGTGGTATCTCTGAACTCATCACCGTTCCCGGACTCATCAACGTAGACTTTGCTGACGTGCGAACGGTGATGCGAGAGAT
>JAZGDX010000210.1:0-4757 GCA_036478305.1 Bacteroidota bacterium | reverse complement strand
TGTAGCCCGACCAGGGCGCCTCATCCAGTGTCCCTGCTCGGCCACGAACTTAGGTTGCTTAATCAAACCGTAGCGCCACAAGTAGGCAGCCATTCCTCCCGTGGCAGAACCAGTGAACGGGTCTTCCGACAAATCAGGAGGCATACCGAAATGCCGGGCGAAGGTTCGGCCGCCATCACTCGACGCATGCACACAGAAAAGGTGCGGACTGAAAAAATCGGACTTGGCTCGAAAGTCATTGTAGGCTCCAACATCCAACTGTGCCCGACGGAGAGCCTCAAGGTCACGCAGAGGCACCATGAGCTGAGGTGTTCCCGTGCTAACCGTCTGAACAGGCAAGTCAGGGAGCACGTCATCTGATGAGAGGCCAAAGATGTGCATTACATCGAGTGGCTTATATGTCGCCAAGAACTCCGGTTTTTTCTGCGTCATGACAACCCGGTTCACGATTCCCTGACTGGCATAAATTTCGACTCGTATAGGTCCTACCCGCAACTCAAGAGTGAAAGCCGTGTAGTCGCCGGTCAAGGGTAGTCGCTTTGTTTCAACCAGCGCAAAGGCCGTAGCGATGGTCGGATGACCAGCAAGAGGGATCTCCTCAGCTGGAGTGAAATAGCGCACGCCAAAGTCTGCGACGACTGAATTGCGAACAAAGGCCGTTTCAGGGAGATTCATTTCGCGGGCAATCGACAGCATGGCAGAACCATCAAGATCGTCCGTGTCGAACAGAACTGCACAAGGGTTCCCATTCAACGGACTGACCGTAAAAGCGTCCACCTGAAGGAATGGATACGTTGGCATGCTATCGTGTTCCTTACCTTGGACTTACCAGACGACCTGAGAAAGGCATCCGAGTCTGGAAGCGCCTACCAGTTCGCGCGACGGTCACCGAAAGACCCTTTGGCCACGAGGTGCGAGGACTTGAGAACGAGCGTGCAGAACAGCCTGCTGTGTTCAGGAGGGCTTGTTTCGATCACCTTAGCCAGCTACTACAGATCTCGATTCTACTCCTCGATCGCTCCTCCTATCTGCCGCAGGTGTTTGCGGAACGAGTAGGACGGGTCGGTGGATCGCCGCGCCATGTATTCGTCAAATCGCAGTTGATCGTGAAGTGTCTTCCCGGATTGAATCGCCTCTGCTTGGCGCCTCTCCTTCTGCCAAATCGTGGTGGCTGTGGAGAGCAGTTTCTCCGCACCCTGACCTGAAGCAAAGAGGACACCATCATCGTCGGCGAACGCAACATCATCTCTTCGCACGACGAAATCGCCGACGTTCGCTGAATTAAGCGCGTCCGGCTGGCGCGGGTCAAGACGTTGAGGCCCCGACGGACAAGCGCCATAACTGAAAACTGGGAATCCAATCCGCAGGAGCTCCGTAGTATCCCGGTGGTAGCCCCACACGACTATGCCAGCCAACCCGTAGGACTGGGCCTCCAATGCAGTCAGATCTCCAATACAACCTTCATCCGCTCTTCCGCTGTTGTCGATGACGAGAATGTCTCCCCGGTCTGCAGTCCCGATCGCTTCCAAGATTATGTCCACACTCCCAAAGTGTCTCACGGGCAAAGCTCGACCCGCAATATGGCTTCCTGAAATCAAGGGACGAATGCTCGCTGAAACGATGCGAAGAGGCAAACCTAAATGCATGAAGGCATCCGCTACGAGCGGAGTTGAGAGCGTGGAGAACGCATCACTCAGCTGCTGGTTCTGCATGAAAGCCTCCTTGGTCTAATCTGGAGCGAAAGCCGATGTTCAGGTCTGCTCAACTATCTCGATCTTGAACCCGTTAAGCGCATTCATTAAGGTGACCAGAGGACCCTTTCTTGTCCACCACAGTACCTGCGAGCGAGCATGATGAGCTGTTCCATCCCTTTTTTGAGATACTCTGGGGAAGTAGCTTCGTTCCCCTGAACAATAAAAAAGCAGTCAGTGGTCTCTAGAGTGATTCTCGTCTTCTCGACCTGTCTATATTCCAACCGACATAAGATCTCATTGCTGTCATCGATGTAACAGTATTCGCCCGACTTTACCGGCTTGATTTCTTCGCTCCCCAACGGCACAAAACGCTCGCTCCCGTTGGAAAGTCGAAGCGTGACGTTCCCATCGATCTTCGAAAGATCATGCGAGCCAAGCGCCAATCTTGTCTCCAGAGAGACATAGTTGTAGATATCCACGATGAGATTGACCGTCGGAATGGCCAGCTGTCGAAGAAGAATCTTTATGAGATTCTCCGGGGACGACACAAACTTTCGATTCGAGCATCCGACTTTCGTATGCAGTCTCCTAAAACCTTGGAGAACGCGATCTCGTTCTATGAAGTCATCAGAATAATCCGCTTTGAGTCTCTCGAATGATTGCTGCCTCAACGAATCGAATTCCGCGTCCCGTTCCCTGTTCTGCATTCCTTCAATGACAAGGTAGACGCCTGTAACCCCTAAATTCGTTACCTCAGGGGAAATAGCAAACTGAAGTTGACCACGATTCACGGAGAGTGATACTCCCAGAAACGGAAAACTCCCCGCATCATATCCTCTCCAGATCAGTCACGGTTCTCTCATCCTGTACGTTACCGGTGTTCAACGTCGTTTTCGGCTCAAACAATAACACGTGCGCCTCTTCTTCAGCAACGGGCAGATGTTCCACTCCCCTTGGAACAACGACAAACTCCCCCTCATCAAGCAGAATATCACCATCTCGCAGCTTTATGATCAATTTTCCTTTGGTTACAAGAAACAGTTCATCTTCCTGTTCGTGGTGATGCCAAACGAACTCACCCTTCAGCTTCACGAGTTTTACATAGGAGTCATTGATCTCCCCGACGATCTTGGGACTCCAGTAGTCTTGAATGAGATGAAACTTCTGAGCGATGTTCACTTTCTCCATGGTTTACTCCTTCCAAGCGACGCGTCAAGCGATAATCATTTGACGTCGAATTATCTACACCGGCAGGTTCAGATCCTTGGCGACCTTATGAGCGACATCAATAGGATCGGCATTTAGTTGGAGGCCGACTGAAATATGGCCATCCTTAAACGGGAACGACAGTATGTATAGAGGTCCGTACCGAATTATCACGTACCGAAGTCCGTCAATATCGATATCTCCTCGACGTCTCGCCAGCTCCAGGATTGCGGGATTCACAATCAGTTCCTCCATGCGATCCGTCTCAACAGGATTATGGCTGGGCCATTTAGGATGCTGCTCCATCTCCACAATTTTCCCTCTCTGGTTCACGGCCACGTATCGGATGTTTTCATCGAGCTCGAAAAGGCGGCCGCTGAGTTTCTCGAACATAGTTTGTCCCTCCTTTTGAGATATGCGCCCACTGGGCCATTTGCATTGCCGGTAACCGGATCCTCATCGATTCCTATCGCTGGTGCGAACATTCTACCGTGGGTTAGAATATCTGAAGACTCCGTATCGAACGTAAACAAGAAGTATCGATTGCATCCGATGACCGTGCTCAAGTCAACGAGAGATATGAGCTCCGGGACGATGTTGATGAGCTTCTCTCGACTTTTGATCCTGATAAGCACCTTTGGATGCCCTGTAGAAACGACCTGGTTCAGGCATCGGGAACCACACCGGCAGGATTACCTCGAACCTGCTCGCGGGTAAAAACATCACCCTGGTAGATCTGGTATTTTTCTTCCCACTCAACCCGCCGCTGAACATGATTGTATCTTCTGCTTCTCTCCGCAGATCTGTGTGTGATTTACATCCCGAACTCCACGAGCGTGTGGGTCAGAATCTCGATGTTCCTTACCAGTGTGCTGATCTTGATGTACTCATTCGGCTGATGGCCGAGATAATCTTCATCTGGCATTGCGGGGCCGAACACTACGGCATTGGGGATTCTCTGTGCGTACGTGCCACCGCCGATCGATTGCGCCTTCCGGTTTTCACCCGTGACGGAATTATAAATCCCCAGCAGTCGCTGAACAAACGGGCTATTGGGGTCATTGTACAGGGCGGAACCGATGTAGCTGGTAATTGCGAGTTCCGTCCCATGTTCGTCGTTGAATTCCTGAAATCGTACAGAAAGCGAGTCTTCGACCGTTGCTGGCTCGATTCCGCGTGGAATGCGAATGTTAAACATGAACGTGACTGCCGAATCTGCTGCATGAAACATGTCTCCCGCAACAGTAACATCTCCCATAAACTCGTCATGGTATGCTATGCCAAGACTGTGGCCGTGCAGTTCGAACCCGATATACGTCGCGGCAAACCTCGCCATCAAGGCAAATTCGTTTCTCAGTGGCTTGACCTCGCTGTCGAGATACACCAACAAGTCCATCAGCGCGTTGTGTCCGGTCTCCGGCCGGCTGGAGTGAACTGACTTTCCAAACGCCCTGACCACCAGTGTGTCATTCAAGACTTCAATCGAAAGTCTTCCACCGTGTCGCTTTTTCACAAACGCGTCCCGCGTCGACTCGAGGATCGCCCTCGATTCCGCAGTCGATAAGCCGATAGGCACCAGCTTGGCAGTTGCCTTTTCGGGAACGATTGAGGGAGAGAACCCAGACCGGAGATCACTGATAAGAAGACCCTTACCCTCGGGCGGCGTGGAATCGCGCGCCAGCTGCAGCCAGAAGCCACCCCAGCCTTTTTCAGCGCAAACGACCGGATAATTCGAGTCGACGACGATGGTCTGGTCGGGCGCACTGTGCGTCTTAAGGTACGTGCTCACGTCTTCGTTCGCCGATTCCTCGTCCGTTCCGACAAGGAGAAGAATCTTCTTCTTCAGTGGAATACCAC
>JAZGDX010000021.1:0-8242 GCA_036478305.1 Bacteroidota bacterium | reverse complement strand
CGAGGAAGGCGTTTGCGATGACGGGTGCGATGACAGCCTCTGCGATCACAGAGCAGGCGGGAACAGCGCAATAATCGGAACGCTCACGGCGCGATTCGACGGGCTTCCGCGTCTTCAGATCCACTGTACGCAACGGTTTCATCAACGTCGACAATGGCTTCATCGCTCCTCGGAGTATCAACCATTCCCCGTTGGTGACTCCCCCTTCAAGCCCCCCTGCGCGATTTGTCTTCCGATAAATCGTTCCCTTCCGGTCGACGAAGAGTTCATCCTGGACCTCCGAACCGGGCTTCAGGGCGTTCGAGAAGCCGTCTCCGATCTCAACTCCTTTCACTGCATGTATCGAGCCAACTGCTTGGCAGAGCTGACCATCGAGCTTCCGGTCAGATTGCACATAGCTTCCCAATCCGGCCGGTACGCCCGTCACGAACACCTCAAAGATCCCCCCGAGCGTGTCACCTTTCTCCATGACTTTCTTGATCGCCTCGACCGCCTGATCAGAGACCTTTTTGCCCAAGATTCGCACTTCGGATGAATCCGCCCGTTCCGAAATCTTGTATGCGCCGCAGCTCGCGTTGGCCAGCCGTCTGAGCTGTCTTTCCAGCGCTTCCCTACCAGTGTAGCCTGCCCGTCCGATGCTGAGGACATGGCTACCGATAAAGATACCGAATTCCTCGAGCAGTTTGCGCGCGACGGAACAACAGGCAACCCGCATTGCCGTTTCCCTGGCGCTCGCACGCTCAATAGCATTTCTGATGTCATCGTACCCATACTTTACGAAACCGGTGTAGTCGGCGTGGCCAGGCCGCGGAATCGTCACCTTCCCGACACCCCGACCGGTGCCATCTACCGCCATTTTCAGCCTCCAGTGTTCCCAGTCACGATTTCGCACCACGAAGGCTATCGGGCTTCCAAGAGTCTTCCCGAAACGAACACCGGACAGAATCTCAGCTGCATCTTTTTCGATACGCATTCTCCCGCCCCGGCCGTACCCCTGCTGCCGCCGCCAGAGCTGGTGACTGATGTATGAAGCAGATAGCGATAGACCCGCCGGAATGCCTTCGACGATTCCGACCAAAGCCGGGCCGTGTGACTCACCGGCCGTAAGGTAGCGAATCAATTCAACGGTCTCCCATAAAACGATCGATCAAGGCTACCTCATTGCATATAAAAATCCCCCATCGTGCCAGCCAGTCGAGATTGAGCATCCAGGGCTGGACACCGATGAGGGGAAGAATGAGGAACGAGGCGTCTAGCCTTCACTCGTTCGTGGCGGGAATTTGGATGGCCACAAACCGCACCGCGTCTCCGTTCTTCACGCGAAACAAGATCGAATCCCCTGGTTTATGTTCGTTAACGATCTCCTGCAAATCACCGACTGATCGGACGCCCCTTCTGTCGGCCTCCAGGATAATGTCTTTCTCGAAGAGCTGTCGATTGTGCGCTTCACTGAAACGTTCGACGTCGGAGACAAAAACTCCAGCGTTCACACTGTATTCCTCCTTTTCCTCGGAAGTCAGGTTTCGGCAGGTGAATCCAATCGACTCAAATGAGATCGACTCCAGCGTTGCCCGGTCGGGTTCAGGCTCTTCTCTCGACCGATCCGAAGCGCGAGTGGTCACGGCTTCCGTCTCACGCGCTTTCAATATCACTTCCTTCGTGGTCTTCTTTCCATCCCGATAAATCTTAAGCATAACTACATCACCGGGATGACGGGTCGCAATAAGTGACTGCAGCTCGTTCGCAGCATTTACTTTCTTCCCGTCCACCATCAGGATCACGTCTCCTGCCTCTATCCCCGATTGCTCCGCGGCACTGCCGCTCACAACGTCATTCACGAGAACGCCCTGCGCTATTGCCAACCCGAGCGCATTGGCCGTCGTCGCGTCGATCGAGGAGATCTGCACACCGATATAGCCACGTCTCACCTTCCCGAATACGATCAAATCCTGCACGACCACCTTTACGAGGCCTACGGGAATCGCAAACCCGTATCCCTGGAAACGGGCGTTCGTCGTCGCTATTGCCGTGTTGATACCGACCACCTCACCTCGCAGGTTGACGAGCGCTCCTCCGCTGTTGCCGGGGTTGATCGCCGCATCGGTCTGGATGAAATTCTCGATTCCATACGATGCCTCCCTGATGATGTCGAGTCGGCCACGACCAAGCGCGCTCACAATTCCAGCCGTCACAGTTGAACTCAAGCCAAACGGATTGCCGATAGCGAGGACCCACTGACCGACCTCGAGCTCATCGGAATTGCCGAGTGCCGCCACCGGGAGATCGTCGGCTTCAATCTTGATCACTGCAAGATCCGTGGTCGGGTCGGTTCCGACGAGTCTTCCCTGAAACCGACGCTTATCCGAGAGCGTCACTTCAATTCCGCCATCATCGGCATCCTTGATCACGTGGTCGTTCGTGATGATGTAACCATCTTCGGTAACCACCACGCCGGAGCCCGTCCCCTGCTGAGGCGGATGCTCGAATCTCGGGAAATCAGGACCGAAGAAGAATCGAAAACCCTCCATATCTTCCGACGGATCTTTCCCCGTTGTTCGCACAGTGATGCTGACGACTGTGGGTGTCACCGCTTTAGCAACTTCGACGAACGCCTTGCTCGCAATCTGGAGGTCCGCATCTCCCTGAACTGGTGGCCGTGAAGCCCCAAGCTCAACCTGGGATGGACGGTTACCGGCATGTCCAAACTCCACGGTACTGTCGAAGCTCGAGACCAACACACCACCGAAGATGATGCCCACACTGATCAGAAAAACCGCCGCCAGAACAGACTTCTTAGACACCATAAACCCTGTACCTCCTCATTATTGAATGTATATCCTCAAACATCAGAATCCTACGTATCGTTCATGTTTATATACTTCCGGTATCAAGATTTGTTTCAGGACTCGGAGAAAACGTGCACGACCTCCGATCGGAGCTTATCCCTACCGACAAATTAAGACTTTTCCGGTCATTTTCAAGGTCTGGCGCAAACGTCATTGCAGCATCCGGAGCAACGCTTCCTCCGATCTGAACAATCTTACACCGCTGATGTGATACCGCAGATAGTTGCCGAGAACCTCATGCACTTCCTTCCCGGCAGCACTGTTCAGTTTCAGCTGCGTAACCTCATCGAGCGGACTGTTCAGGAAGACCTCCAGTGCCCGGCACGCTGGTCCACTCATTTTCACCTTCATCGTACCACGCTCTTCGCAGCGCGTGCAGAGCAACCCTCCCGCCGCAAAATCAAAAATAGCCACCGACTTTCCCCCGTCAAAGGACAGCCGATCCCCACATACGGCACACGATTTGAAGTCAGGTCGAAACCCAAGCAGTGAGATAAGCCTCACTTCAAACGCAAACAGGATGTTCCGATAATTCTCCGTTGAACCGTCGAGCAACTGCAGCGTTTGAATGAGGAGGCGAAACGCGGGTTCATTCTCCTCCTCACCGTGGAAGATTGCGTTCACGAGGTCCACTACCGCGAAGCCAATGGAGAGCTTTTCAAGGCTCGAGTGGGTGCGAAAAAAACCGTTTCGAATCTCCGTCTGCGAGAGTGTATGAAGGTCCCGATTCTCTCTCCGGTAGAAAATCGCCCTGATATGCGTTATCGGTTCGAGGGAGCCCCCAAACTTGCTCTTCGGTTGACGGGCTCCCTTTGCAACCACCCGCGTCTTCCCGTACCGCCGCGTATACAGCGTCACGATCTTGCTGCTCTCCCTGTATCTCATCGACTTCAGCACCACAGCGTCAGACGTGACGATCATCTCGTTCGCTCATTGACGTGGATGAGTTCAGGATTTCCTGCTGTTCCTTCAGTGCCGCAATCGACCGGATATACGGCGGTCGGACCACCCCTGCCTCCGTGACAATGGCAGTAATTAGAAGATGAGGGGTCACATCGAATGCGGGTGAGTATACGCGTACACCTCTTGGTGCGATCCTCTTGCCAAATCCCTCCGTCACTTCTTTCGAGTTCCGCTCCTCGATCGGAATGGAATCTCCAGACACGAGTTCAAAATCGATTGACGAGGTAGGTGCTGCAACATACATCGGGATCCGATGCTTCTCTGCGAGAACTGCTAAATTGTACGTCCCGATCTTGTTGGCAACGTCTCCATTCAAAGCGATGCGGTCGGCTCCCACTACTATCAGGTCGACGTTCTTTTGTTTCATCAGAAACGCAGCCGTGTTGTCCGTGATCAAAGTGACGTCGATTCCGGCTTTCATCAGCTCCCAAGTCGCAAGTCGAGCCCCCTGCAGCAACGGGCGAGTCTCGTCCACGTATACCACGACGTGTTTTCCCTGACGGGCTGCAGATGTTATGACGGCTTGTGCAGTTCCATCGCCCCCGGTCGCCAGTGCTCCCGTATTACAGTGTGTCAGTATGCGCGCCCCCTCGGGAACGAGTGATGCGCCGTGCTTCCCGATCAGGCGGCAGGTCTCTTCATCCTCCTTCAACATCGATTCAGCTTCCTTGGCAAGGAGCCGCTTGAGCGAATCGAGAGGTCCGGAAGACTTGTTCTCCAGAATTCTCCTTAAGCGTCGGATCGACCAGAAGAGGTTTACAGCAGTGGGTCGTGTTGCGGCAAGCAGGTCAGCAGCGCTGTTGAACGCAGCACGAAGTTGGCTGTTCGTTCGAGCGCTCTGTGTAGCGACGACGAGTCCAAATGCAGCGGCAATGCCGATTGCTGGAGCACCGCGTATGCTGAGTTCCCGAAGGGCGTCGGCAATTGCTTCGACCCGGTCGGTCTCGATGTAGGATTCCTCGAGTGGAAGTTTCGTTTGATCAATGAAGCGAAGTCTGCCCCCAGATTTATTCGGAGTGCCGGGGACCCACTCTAGCGCGCGCATGCTCAGACAATCGATAGTTCTTCATCGAAACGCGATAACTCCCGAAACTCTCGATATCTGTCCTTGATCTGGAGGTAGGATAAATCTCGAAGCCCATCGACACTGAAACTCTCCACACAGAATGACGCGAGAGTGCTTCCGTAGATAACGGCGCGCTTCAAGTTCTCCCCCGAAATGTCATCCGTCTTCGCGATCCAGCCGATGAAGCCTCCTGCGAAGGCGTCGCCAGCGCCCGTCGGGTCGCGAATGTCTTCCAGTGGATATGCAGGTGCTGCAAAAATACACTTCTCCGTCACCAGCAGTGCCCCGTGCTCACCTTTCTTAATAATCACGACCTGCGGGCCCATCGAGATGATGATTTTCGCTGCTCGAATCAGGTTCGGTTCGCTGGAGATTAGCCGAGCTTCTGCGTCGTTGAGGATCATTACGTTGACAGCCTTCAAAGTCTCCTTTAGCTCTTTGTTCTTTCGATTGATCCAGAAATTCATCGTATCTCCTACAACGAAGACAGGATTCTCCATCTGGTCGATGACTCGTCGTTGAAGAACAGGGTCGATATTGCCGAGGCAGACATATCGGCTCTTTCGACAGGAGTCCGGTACGACGGGCTCGAACGTCTCAAGCACATTCAACTCGGTATAGAGCGTGTCGCGCACGTTTAAATCGTAGTGGTATTTCCCTCCCCATCGGAACGTTTTCCCGGATTCCACCCGCTGAAGCCCTTCGAGGTCGATGGCGCGACTCTCCAAGAACTCGACACTCTCCCGAGGAAAATCTCCTCCCACGACTCCAACGAGGTGAACCGGTGCATACAAATAACTTGCGACAGTGGAGATGTAGGTGGCAGAGCCGCCCAGGACATCGTCCGCGCGGCCGAAAGGGGTCTCGATAGTATCGAGAGCGACAGAGCCGACAACGAGAAGACTCATGGCGTTTCTCCCAAGAATAGCGAACTCACACCCTGAAGTGCGATTCTTCGAGCGAACGCTAGAGTAAGAAAACGCTGATTGAATTGCAAGATATATCCCGAAATTTCCCAGGCACTCTCGCCTCAGGTTTCTCCATTATCCGTCGGAATATTCAGCTCCGACAAATGTGCTGCCTTTTCTCCGTGCGTGATATACTGATGAACAATCTGAAGGCCGCTTCGTTGACCGGGCCATACGAGCAGCGACAACGCCTCCTCGAGGCAGAACCAGCCGAATTGTTCGTGCTCTCGGGAAAGCGTTGGATTGCGCATTTCATCAACCTGGGCCGCAAACATCGGACTGAGATTCACAGCATCATGCTCCGAGTCGTAGAAGGTGCTCGTAAACGGGACAACCCAGAACCGCAAGGGCCCGAGGTCCGTCTCCTCTCTAAGCTCACGCAAGGCAGCTTCATATGCTTTTTCCCCGGCCTCGATCGAGCCGCTGATCAACTGCCAGATTCCGGGATAGACCTTCTCGTCCGTCGAACGATGCAACAACAGGTAGAGAGGCTTGTCGTGAAGATACTTGAAGACGCACACCTCGACTATGCGGCATGCAATCTGAGACATCGGACTCGACGCAATTAGTGGGACAGAGATTCTAACTGAAGCAATGACTTGCCTGGTCCTCAGAGTATATACTTGATGGCAAGGAATCCCAAGATCAACAGTATGAAGAAGAGGATCGAGAGAACGTTAAAGTAACGGTCGATAAATGTCTTGACGGTCGGTCCGACGAGGTAGATGAATCCGCTGACCAGGAAGAATCGAGCGGACCGCCCGATCGTGGAAACGAGCACAAACGGAAGAAAGGGCATCGCCGTCGCCCCGGCAGCGATCGTTGCCACTTTGTACGGGATGGGTGTGAAGGCTGCCACGGCTAAGAACCACACGCCGACCTCGCCCCGATATGCACTTTGCACTCGTTCCCAATATTCTCCCACACCATAGAAATCGATGATATGCTGACCGACGCTTTCGTAGAGCCCATATCCAATCAAATACCCGAACATTCCTCCGAACACCGACCCCAGAGAGCAGACCAGCGCATATCGGAGCGAACGTGCCGGCAGGAGAACCGCCAGGGCAATGAGCAGCACATCAGGAGGGATGGGAAAGAAAGAGGACTCGGCAAACGCAAACCCGAACAGTGCCCACATGGCACCGGGTCGGTGCGCGAAACTCTCTAGCCAGGACTTGAGTTTACGGACCCAATTGAAGAGTCGGTTCAAACGCCGAGTAATTCCTTATGTTCGCTGCAACATTGCAGCCCGTCCCACTAAATCTGAAACCGCAGGCCAGTTATCACCATGAATGAATCGATTTGCCAGCTACGACCCGGCACGCTCAGTCTAACCCGGCACACCCCCAAGACTTGATGCAAAACGGACTGCATTCCGTATCGCCTCGGCCGCCGCTTCAACCGCCATCTCCGCAACTACGTCCACCGATGCGTCGACCCGTCCTGATGCCAGACAAATTGTGGTATCTCCGTCGTGGAGCGTGTGCACCGGAGCAATCGCCCGCGCCAGACCATCGTGCATACGTTGCGCCACACGGTTGCAGTCCACCTTACTTAACCTGACGTTCGTCGTCGAAACGACGAGCGTGGTATTGGTGGCAAGAGCTGGTCGGGATCGTCTGAGGCGGCTCTGACTGTCCTTGGTCGCGAGAAATTCTCCCGACGGCAAACGCGCGCCGGCGAGGATCTTGCCGTCACCATCGACAACATCCCCCACGGCATTAACGACCGCCAGCGCACCTACCCCGATGTCCTCGACCTTCAGGCTCGTCGTCCCAAGCCCCCCCTTGATTCTGTATTCAGGACCAGCCCACTTGCCAGCAACCGCACCCGTTCCCGCACCGACGTTTCCCTGTTCAACGTTAGGGGATCTCGCCTCCTCGCTTGCCGAGTATCCAGCTGAAGCATCGGGTCTGATCTTCGCGTCCCCAATGTTCAAGTCAAAAATTACCGCAGAGGGGACTATCGGCACCTTCCCCCACGGTGTCGCGTAGCCGATGTCGTGCTCCTCGAGATACCTCATGACGCCATCTGCCGCGGCGAGCCCATACGCACTGCCACCTGTAAACAGGACGGCATGCACTTCTTGCATCGACTTTTCTGACCCGAGCAGCATCAACTCCCTGCTTCCCGGCGAGTTCCCCCGGACGTCGCAACCTCCCGATGTATCCGGTGGACAGAGCACGACAGTGCAGCCAGTGATAGCACGGAGATTCGTCCAGTGACCGACACGGAACCCAGGGACATCTGTCAGAGCTTTGCTCGCCATCTCAATCTAACGAAGCAATTTTGAGAATCGTCGGTGTGATATCCTGGATGTTCGAAATGTTTTCAACCGCCATCTGCTTATTCCTGCCCCAGACCAATGTTGGAACGGGGTTTCGAGTGTGGACCGA
>JAZGDX010000209.1:0-4061 GCA_036478305.1 Bacteroidota bacterium | reverse complement strand
CCCACCGAGCGTGACAGCTGCATACTGTCGTTGAATTGTTCGAGTGCCTTCTCGTATTCGTCGTTCCTATAGAAAAGATGACCCATGCGGTGGAGCACAATCGATTTTTCATACTCCTGGCCCAGTTTCTCTGCATACTCGAGACAGATTTTGAGACAGTTCATTGCTTTCGTGTGCTCCCCCCGCACTTCGAATAACTCCTCCATCTCCATCAAGATCCGCATCTCTGCTAGTACATCCTTCGTCCTATGGAGCAACTCAAGACAGTCGCCGTAGCACTGAATGGCACTCTCTGGATTCCCTTCATTCCTGAGGCGTTGAGCCTCGTAGTACAAATCGACGGGATCGCTTGGATTTGATTGAGGGCTACTCATTTTTCTCTCACGACACCGCTTGTATTGTATACGTCCACTCCGACGAACTCACAGATCCAGAGGTTGCCAAGCCTGTCCACAGCCAAGTCGATCGCGCGGTTATCCTGAAGCTTGCTGTTTACCACCGTAAGTGTTGTCCAGTTGTTGCCATCGAACATGCTGACTCCCCCCATCTTGAATGCCTGAGCCGTTCCCATGTCGGCTGAAGCAACCCACACATTGCCGGACTGATCGACCGCGATTCCGTTGACGACATCACTGGGCAGCGCGCCAGTTGTGGAATTGAACGTTTCCCACTGTTGCCCATCCGGGGTGTAGGGCCTGAACCGTGCAAGCCCCCTGTCCGTCCCGATCCAAACCGAGCCAGCGCTGTCGAAGGCCATGGCACGCACCGCGTTACTCGGAAGTCCGCTATTGGTCGTGTCATAAGTTGTCCATGCGGAATACCCTTCTCTGTATGGATTATAACTTGTCAAACCGCCACCCACGTACCCTGAGCTTACCCACATCGGTTCTGTGCCGAACCAGATGTGCCCACTATCGTCCACGGCTAATGCATTGACGGTTGTGCTTGTGAGACCGGTGTACTCCGGCCTCAGCGTTGTCCATGCGTTCTCCGTGGCGGTTGGGTCAAACTTCGAAACGCCGTCGAATGTTCCAAACCAGACATTGCCCTCTTTGTCTTCGGTGATTGCAAGTACGTAGATATCGGCCAAACCGTCCGACTTCGTCAAGACAGACCAGCCATGCTGGTCGTGAGCGCCCGCCCCAAACCGAACAACACCGTGGTACCAACAGGCCGCCCAAACGTCTCCTCTGCTGTCCACGAAAACGGTATTAATATTGTTGTTCAGAAGAGGCGAGTTGCTCGTGTCATACACGGTCCACGTCGATCCGTTAAATCTCCGAATGCCGACGGATGTCGCAAACCATTTCGTCCCGGTCCCGTCGATCGCTATGCCGTGAAAGGCAACCCATCTCCCATCGTGCCGAAACAGATACGGCTGCCACCGCTCGTCTTCGGGAGAACATCCAACAAGGAATGCGACTAATATGAGGAGGGGGAACCTTTTCCCTCTGATAAATTTACTGTCTGACATTGATGAGCAGCTTTCGTCCTGAGGTTGGTAGTTTTTCACAGGCATACCGCATTGTGACTCCTGATGTTCTTCCTTTCCATTTCTGAAGGTGTCGGACGATCTCATTGGGGTGGGGCTTGCTTGTCTCCTTGAGCAGCCACCCGACACCTTTTTGGACCATATCGTCATTATCCGTCATGAGTCGGTCTGCCAGTCTGAGAATTTCTCTCAGCGAACGACCATCTTTGGCAAGTGGTATCAAGGCCACTGCCGCTGCTCGCCTCCTCCATCTATTTCTCGAGGAGGTCCATTTCATCATCGTCTGAATTTTCGACGGATCCTTTCGGACAAGATCTCCAATAAGCCAGGCGGAGAGACCGTCCGTGTGTGCCCAGTTCGTCAGGTAGTTCACCCATTGGTGGAACAGAGAGAAGAGCGACGGATCGAAATACCTTGTGAATTGCCGCAGCATCCAAATTGCTGTAACCCCTTCTTCCATGTTTGAGGACGCAAGGAGCTTCTCCGCGACTCTGAAGGCGGTTTTCATGTCGCCGTCGGACTTGAACCGCTTTGCATACTCCTTGGCAATTCTTCTTACTTCTGACGTTTGGACACCGTAGACCCAAATCTGTTCCTTAAAAAATCTCTCCGCTCCGACCGCAACCTTCTTCTTCGCCTTGGATTTCAGTTGGCTGCGAATGTCGTTGAAGATCTGATCTGCGTTCATCGGCTATAAATCGGTGGGCGCGAGCTCACTTACTAACGGTCCTGGGCGCG
Source organism: Bacteroidota bacterium (assembly GCA_036478305.1). Lineage (GTDB taxonomy): Bacteria > Bacteroidota > Ignavibacteria > UBA10030 > JAZGDE01 > JAZGDE01. Next base: position 1,831 of record JAZGDX010000209.1, on the reverse strand, counting down.
TGGGAGCGGAGCGTGTTCGTTCTGGACCGTATGGTTGGTCTGCTGATGTACTTCTACGATACACGACCTGCTCATTCGGTCATCAAATCACACCAATATCGCGTGGTCATAATGTACAAGCATTTTGCTGCTATGCAACTCCCCGATCAAATATCCGGTTGAAGTACTCTCTGCCTAAAAAACAGCGGATACAAAACCCGATTGCCGATGGCGATAATTGTAAACACAATCAGGTTACCGAGAATAGTAGCGAGGTAGAAATCTCTCGGCTGAGTATCACGGTTCATTTAGATCGCGCAACGCTCGTGAGAAATGGGAAGGCAAGGCCACATAATTTCAGACTCCTTATACCATGATTTCCCTTGAGCGCTGATTCGATCGGCACGTAGAGCTAGGTAGTCGCCAGCTACATCATGATGGTGTCGCAGCACCATGAGCTCTCATCCATCTTTATTCGTTCTCAAAACAAGTCGAGTGCCCTTTGTGTAGTCTGCATAGCCCGGTCGAGTGCTTTCATGAACACGCCTAACTCCTTCCTCGCTGTTTCCCAGGCTTTCTGGTCAACGGCTTCTGCGACGCCCGGGATTGGCTTCGCAGCGTAGCCGGTGTAGAAACCGGGGGCGTAGACACGGTGCTTGAACCATTCTCGTCCCGGCAGGCCTGTCGGATCTGTCAGGTCACGTTCGATTTGAAGCAGATAGTCGTTAACCGATTGGTCTTCTTTGTCGGCTGCCAACGCCGACCGGATCCTTGACGTGAGCTCCGATGCTGTTCCCTTCCATTGACTTGCCTTTTCAATGGCAGGGCGCAGGTCGATCTTGGTCGTGTCTCCGTTTTCCACCAGTTGCTTCTCGATCTTTTTGATGTGGTCGACGATTGCCTGTGCGTACTCCTCGTAACAGAATGGATACACATCTGCTTCAGCGAATCGGAGCGCCATCAGCCCACCGATTTTTGCTGCAGTAGCGTGATACTCGAACGTTGGATCTCCCCATTGTTTCATCCAATAGAAATTGTCGAGGATCGAATGGTAAACCCCATAGGGTCCTTTGAATCCGAGACTGACGGACGAAACACCCACATGGTCGAGAAATGCCGTGTAATCCGACCCGCTTCCCAATCTCCCGAGTCGTGCTCTAGCTGTATCGGGAGCTTCCCCCGGAAACTTCTTTTCTCGCTTCTTATCCTGATGTTTCCACCATCGACTGTGGATCGTCTCCTTCGTTTTGGGATCTTGGACCTCTCGAGTCGCTTCGCGAACGAACTCGTCAAGCGACGGTACCGTGCTGGCTCCAAATTTTTCCCCGGAGACCGCTGAATCGATGTTAATGTAAATGACGCCGTTCTTTGTGAGATCGGCTTTCATCTGTTCAACCCACTCGGTCGAGCCGAGCAGCCCGTATTCCTCGCCATCCCAGAACTGAAACAGTATCGTCCTTCGTGGCTTCCATCCTTTTTCAAGGAGCTGACCGAAAGAACGAGCAATTTCGAGCACGGCTGATGTTCCACTGCCCGGGTCCACGGCTCCGTACACCCAAGCGTCTCGGTGATTGCCGATAATGATTTTTCTGTCGGGTTCCTCTGATCCGTGAATGATCGCAACGTTGTTCCAGATTGGGCGCACGTCAAACTCTATCTGGAGGCTCATGTGTATCTTTGCTGGACCGGGACCTGTATGATAAGTGAATGGGAGACCTCCTTGCCATCCCGACTCTATCGGCACAACAGGGCCAGCGAGATTTTTCAAAATGTGCTGTGCATCGCCGTAGGAGATCGGCGTCGTCGGTATCCTGGGGAGGTTCTTGGCTTCGTCCACTTTGAGTCGTTTTGC
>JAZGDX010000208.1:0-13280 GCA_036478305.1 Bacteroidota bacterium | reverse complement strand
CCATGAAGTCTGGACGACTGATGCTCGTCGGTCTTGGAGAACAGAAAAAACTGACACTCGAGAAACTACGCCGCGCCGCCGCTTCTGCAGCAAAACGTGCGAAAATCATGAAACTCAGAAGAGTTGGTCTGGAGATTCCGGAATACGAAACGGTGAGCAAGGCAGCGATGAATTCGTATGAGAAACTCGTCCAGGCACTCTGCGAAGGTGCAGCACTCTCTATCTATGAATTTCACAAATATCGCTCCGATCACGAAGGAAAAAAGCCCAAGAACGTTGAGGGTATCATCCTGTTCTCCGATAGTGCCCGGCACTCGGGCGATGCCCGCCGAGCTACGAAACAATCTCAAATCATCTGCGAGGCTGTCTACCTTGCGCGCGACCTGGAGAACGCCCCACCGAACGAAATCTACCCCGAGTCCCTGGCGCGTACTGCAAAACGTGTGGCGCGAATGCATCGTTTCAACACGAGGGTTCTTGAGACTAAGAAGATCCAGAAACTGGGAATGGGAGGGGTCATTGCAGTAAGTCAGGGGAGCTTCAGGCCTCCCCGCTTCATCATCATGGAGCACGGTCGCAGGAATCGCCGCAAGACCGTGGTAATCGTCGGCAAAGGCGTAACATTCGACACGGGGGGCATCTCCCTCAAGCCGTCGTCCAATATGGCTGCAATGAAAATGGACATGTCAGGTGCAGCTGCCGTCATCGGAACTCTCCAAGCAGCAGCTCGACTGAAACTCCCCATCCATCTGGTTGGCCTCATCCCTGCAGTTGAAAACATGCCAAGCGGAACCGCGATCAAGCCGGGTGACATCGTGCGCCACTACAACGGCAAGACTTCGGAGGTGGACAATACCGATGCCGAAGGACGACTGATCCTGGCCGATGCCCTTGGATTCGCGGAGAAGTTCAAACCCGCGGCCGTCATCGACCTCGCGACTCTCACGGGCGCCTGTGTCGTCGCGCTCGGCCACTTTGCCTCCGGGATGATGGGCAACGACGAAAAGCTGATGGATAGGCTGAAGGCAGCGGGTGAAATGTCGTACGAGCGCGTATGGCCCCTCCCCCTGTACGATGAGTATGAGAAACAGATCAAGAGCGATGTTGCAGACGTGAAGAACGTCGGCGGACGTTGGGCCGGCACGATCACGGCAGGTTGGTTTCTGAAGAAGTTTATCGGAAAATACAAGTGGGTCCATCTGGATATAGCTGGCACCGCGATCCTGGAGGAAGCCCACGAGTATGCTCCAAGAGGAGGCTCGGGAGTCGGCGTTCGATTGCTGATCGAATTCCTCCGAGATTGGTCTGGATCGGCGTGAAGTGCACAGGCCGACATTCGAGCTTGGACCGAGGTTCATACGAAGGGTGGCAATACTCTGTATGGAGAAATCAGGGTTGAATGCTCAAGCGGTAAGAATCAAGGAAGGAGAAGACGATGAATTCAGAGTACATCAACGATGAATTGAAGGAAATGTACGAAGAGCCGAGACGCGAATTCAGGACGTTGACCACCGATACCCTGAAAGTGCCACTCGGGCAACTCTCACTAAACGAGCCTGCCGTTCTCGAGGTTGGGTCCACAGTCCAGCGAGCGATCGAGATGATGCAAGAGAAGCATGTCGGTTGCGTACTGATCACGAAAAGCGGCAAAATGGCCGGGATTTTTACCGAGCGTGACTTACTCATGAAAAGCATCGGAAAAGGTAAGAAGCTTACAGCCTCGAAAGTCGAAGATTTCATGACACCGGAGCCCGAATCACTCCAGCGCGATGATATGATCGCGTTTGCCATGAATATGATGCACCTCGGAGGATACCGCAACATCCCCATCGTCGACGATCAGAATACGCCGGTTGCCGTAGTCTCTGTCAAGGATATCCTGGACTACTTGATCCGCTTTTTTCCGCAGGAGATCTTAAACCTCCCCCCGCGTCCGATCCGCCGGACTGAAAGCCGCGAGGGTGCATAACCTGTGCGAGGCTGAGCTCAGGACTGTCGTCCCAAGGACTTATCGCACACGGAACGGACCCGTGTCCCCGCGACGATATTGCGTCTCGGAATGCGGATTCTTACATTGCTAGACGTAGAAATGGAAACCCATCTGACTGAACTTCTAACATCGCGGAGGCCCGTTCAGAGCCCGTTCACCAGACCTCCTCCCCCTTGCACACGGCATCGGTCGGCTTACACCTTCCTCCTTCTCCTGGTCCTCATCCCTTCAGTGCTTTTCGCTCAACGACACCTTCAAATTCCGTCCGGCCACGGACCTGTCGTTGAATACGAACCCATCAACCTCATCCCGGAGGACTTAAGCAAGAGCCGCCTTGACTTCAATTTCCGGATATCCCATGAGTTTTTCATCTTCACACGAGACCGGGAGGGATCAGGCTCCCGGCCCTTCGTCGCAAAAGCAGAGATCACGGTAGAAATTTTCGATGAGACAGGTACGTCGGTAGGGCGAGATTTCTTGTACAAGGAATTGGGTTCAGACGAGCCACCCTCCGCATCGGACAAAAAGCAGTTTCTGCAGGGAATTTTCTCATTCGAATTGCCGCCCGGTGACTACAGGCTGTACTTCGAAATCAACGACCTTCAGTCGAGCCGGAGATTTGTTGATGAGAGAAAAAAAATTACGCTGAGAAACTTCAAAGATGTTGCGCTCGAGACATCCGACTTCTCGTTTATAGAACCGGTGGACATACAAGAGGACGGTCCACAACGATTTCTTCCTCTCAACCTTGGAGGAAACGTCTTCTTCGGGCGAAATTTTGACGGCTACATCGAGTTCACAGGAACCGATCTGGATCGATCACTGCCCACAGTACACTACCATCTGCGATTTTACGACCCGGAGAAGGGCGAGAACGTCACGATCGTCCAAGACACTGTGAGCCGCGACCATATTCTCGCAGGTACCGCATTGGATGTAGAGCGCACTGAAGCAGGGTATCTGTATCATCTCGTTCCATCATCGTTGGACCAGAAGTACACTGCCATCCTGAAGGTCGACGGTGAGCGGTTGCAGCAGGGCAAATACAAGCTCGAGATCGTCGTCAGGAGGGGGGAGCAAGAGAAAGTAATCCGACGGGCCTTCGAGATCCAATGGGTCAACAAGCCGCTTTCGCTCCGTAGCATCGACTTTGCAATCGCGGCGATGCGCCATTTGGTCGGTAACGAAGTGGACAAGTGGCTTGCGATGTCTGACATTCAAAAGTTGAAGGGTTTCAACGAATACTGGAGGGAAAAAGATGGCACTCCCGGGACTGCGTTGAACGAGATCCAGGAGGAATATTTCCGTCGCGCCGACCATGCGTACTCCAATTACTCTTCCCTCAGACGGCCAGACGGAATTCAGACCGACCGAGGCAGAATCTTCATGCTGTATGGACCGCCGACGAAGACTGAGCGGAAGCTCGTTCCCAAACGCCCACCCCAAGAAGTCTGGTACTACGAAGCCATCGGGAAAGTGTTCGTCTTTGAGGATCCGAGTCGCATTGGTGACTACCAGCTGATCAAGAGTGAATAGTGATGAAGCCGGCGATCGGCTTGACAATCGGGGACTACAATGGAATCGGAGCAGAGGTCGTCCTGAAGAGCGCGGTTCACCCTTCGGTCCTGCGCATCTGCACCCCGATCCTGATCGGTGCACACGATGCATTTTCCTACTACGCAAATAAACTCCGCCTGGGAAAAGAACTCCGTGCCATTCCCGTTCTCGACGTGTCAGCAGGGCGACGAGTGGGGCCGAAACCCGGACGAATTTCGAAGGAAGCCGGCACGTGTGCTGGCAAAGCTCTCGAAGAAGCTGTCAGGCGCTGTCGATCGGGCGAAATCCAGGCTCTCGTTACCGCCCCGGTCTCGAAAGAAGCTCTTACGCTGGGTGGTTACAGCTATCCCGGCCAGACAGAATTATTGCAAAAACTGACACGCTCCCGGGCGGTGGCAATGATGTTCCTCTCGAAACGGATGAAGGTCGGTCTTACGACCATCCATGTGCCGCTCAAAAAGGTTGCCTCATCGATTTCCCAGCACCTAATCATCGAGAAGCTTTCAGTGATACATACGTCCTTGAAAACCGACTTCTGCGTGAGAGACCCGCATATTGGCTTGCTCGGCCTCAATCCGCACGCAGGTGAGCATGGTCTCATCGGAAACGAAGAGGAAAAGATTTTCAAGCCTGCACTTCGCCGTGTGAGAGCAAGGGGAATGCGGGTCGTGGGACCGTTTTCTGCAGACGCATTCTTTGCGAGGAATCCAGGTCGGTATGATGCCGTCCTCGCGATGTACCACGACCAGGGGTTGATCCCGATAAAGCTCCTGGCCAGGGGAAAGACGGTAAATTACACGGCCGGACTCAATGTCGTGCGCACGTCGCCAGACCATGGGACCGCCTTCGACATCGCTGGGAAAGGAATTGCCGATCCGTCCAGCATGATTGAGGCGATTCGTTGGGCTGTCAAAATCTTCCAAAACCGCACATCTCAGGAATCTTGAGGTACGCCATGCAGACTCGTTTGATCATCCTGCTTTCCTGCGCCGTGACGTTCTTAACCTCCTCCTGCATTGAGTCCACCTCCACCGTTCCCCCGTTGTTAGCGGACTACATGCCTGTCACAGAGGAAGAAAAAGTCGAAATCCGAAGGGAGAAGATCGACCAGTTCATCCTTCCCGCCATGCGGGAGGCGGGCATCGACCTCTGGATCACTCTGACGAGGGAGTACAACGTGGATCCGATCGCGGGAGCTCTTGCCGCCGAATCCATGGTTGCCCGCACGGCGCTGATCTTCACCGATGATGGAAACCGTCTTGGAAGGACTGCGATTGCAGCTAGTTACGATATAGATGTTTTGCAGAAAAGCGCCATTTATGATACCGTCATTTCGTACCGAAGCGAAGGACTCATGCCGCATCTCCAGACATTTCTCGGTCACAGGAATCCACGGCAGATAGGTGTCAACTTTTCGAAGGACACGCCGATTGCAGATGGGATCTCGGTCAGCATGCTATCTTACATGAAGCAGGCCGCCGGACCTCAACTTGCGAATCGTATCGTCTCCGCAGAGCAGGTCGTGGTGGCATTCCGCGGGAAAAAAACTTCCCGGGAGATCGAGATCCTCAGGAAAGGAGTTGCAATTACGGAAGCGATACTTTCTGAAGTGCTTTCTTCGACCGTGGTCAAACCCGGAGAGACGACGGAAATTGACCTGGCAAACTTCATCCGCATGCAAATGAAGGAGTATGGGGTCGGGCCTTCGTGGGATCCTGCCGGCTGTCCGAGCATCAATACGGGAACGGCACGCGGACATTCGGAACCATCGAATGCGGTCATCGAACCAGGACACATAGTGACAATCGATTTCGGAATCAACCTCGACGGCTACTGCACGGACATCCAGCGAACCGCTTATGTATTACGGCCGGGTGAAAATGATGCGCCAGACTGGATCATTCGGATGTGGGAGGTCAACAAACAAGCGGTGCTCGAAGCCTTCGAGTGGATGAAACCGGGGAAGACTGGACTTGATGTGGATAACGCCGCTCGGAGCGTGATCGTCGAGGCAGGATATCAGGAATATCCACACGCCACCGGGCATCCGATCGGCTACATCACACATGAAGTGGGACCGCTACTTGGCCCGGACTGGCCCGAGCGTTACGGGGGGCTCGTTTTTTTGAAACTTGAGGCCGGGCAGGTATTCGCGCTTGAACCCGCCGTGTCAGCTCACTCCGAGGAACTGGGAGGAGATATCCGAATCGGTCGAGAAGAGGATGTACTCATTACTGATGACGGACCGATGTGGATCGGCAATCCTCAAGAAGAGCTCATTCTCATCAACTCGGGATTAAGCAGATGATCAGCTTTGAAAATGTAAGCGTAGGTTTCGACAGCCACACCATCCTGGATGATGTCAGCCTCAAAATCAATCAAGAGGAGTTTGTGTTCCTGGTCGGCCAGACTGGGTCGGGCAAAACCACATTACTCCGGCTGATTTACATGGATCTGTTCCCTACATCCGGAACCGTGACAATCGGCAAATACCTCTCCAGTTCCGTCTCAAGGCCGCAAATCCCCTATTTGAGGCGAAAAATTGGGGTCGTCTTCCAGGATTTTAAGCTGCTGGAGGATCGCAACGTGTTTGACAACGTGGCATTTGCACTCCAAGTCACGAACACAAAAGGACAGGAGGTCAAGAGGCGTGTTCTCCGCATCCTGGCCGACGTTGGCCTCAGTCATAAGCGCAATCGAATGCCATATGAGTTATCCGGCGGCGAGCAACAGCGTGCATCGATTGCCAGGGGGCTAGTAAATGAGCCGTTCATCCTCCTCGCCGATGAACCGACAGGCAACCTGGACCCGGCCACTGCAACAGAAATCCTCGAACTGTTGAAGGATATCAACATTCGCGGCACCGCGGTGCTGATGACCACCCACAACTATGAACTGGTACGAAAAAGCCGCGAACGGATCGTGCAGATTAAAAACGGAAAGTTGTTCGAGGTGGTGGTAAGGAGGTGAAGACTAGCAGGATGCCAGAGATTAGTAGGTAGATATCAGAATCCACGAAGCTTTGTTATTCGAGTACCGTCACTCGTTTCATCACATTCCAATTTCATAGAGCCATACGAAACTCACCACTTGACCTGCACGACTTTTTCAAAGCCGCTGATGTCTGTGTAACGCACAAACCCGTTCGTACGTGCGAACCGCACGAGATCAACGAGCACCTTAACATCCTGTTCGCAGTACTGAACGATCATCTCCACATTTCCCTCCTTCCACCAGCGTAAGGCTGCCAAGCCGTTGGCGGTTTTTCCTGAGCCGAGAGTCGACTGGGCAACAGCGTCGAGCTTGATTCTATGCCCGAGAATTTCCTTCAACTTTCTGTGGAGGTCGAACGAATTCCTGCTCACGAGCGAAACGTCACCGTAATGACTCAAGACCTTGGAATCGAAGCCGTCACCGTTGTAGCTGATTATTCGATTGAACTGAGTGAGGTAGGTAATAAAGGCGGCCATTTCACTCTCCGCCCAGTGGCGAAATCCATCCTTGACGCTCCAGCTCACCGCGACTGACACCAGCATCTTGTCCACGTTCCCCCAACCGCCCACTTCAGAGGCCGATCTCTGCGTCTCAACATCATAGTAGACTTCGGTCTCCATTTCCGTTGCCCCGCGATGATTGTCTAGTAGCACAGAGCCGAGACGGGAATGCCAGTCGTCATCGTCGGCTCGATTACTGGGCCGGATGAGTGGCCAACCACGCCTTCCTGACCATCCATGCGACTACTCCCAGCGAGATGACTAGCAGCGCAAGAAACAGGGTCACGACCGCGGTCTGCGGCTGAACAGAAAACTCACTCGCATCGAAATACGGCTTCAGGTAGGCATCGCGGACGAAATCGCGCATCAGCGACATCATCACGAGTACTACCGCTGTCGTACATATTCCTGCGTATGCTAATCCTTTCGGTCTGTCGGAATTGAGCGCCAAGAACATCAGGACGATGGTGATCATCACAAACGAAAGCCCCACGACCAGGTAGGCTGTCGCGGCCTGGTCACCGCCCATAAACTGCAGCATCACGTCGTGCCTGATCGACCGGAGAAACCACGTCCCAACACCGAGTTGAAGGAGCGTCGGAAACAAAAACCATCTGATGCCATGCCGGATAGCCCAGAGGCCGTAATCCGGTTCCGACTTTAATTTGCCCATACCAATGATCAACACGAGCAATCCCGCGATGGCAAACGACCCGACGAGGAAGTGCAGAAACCGTGGAAACAGCATTGGGTCTTTAAGGTCCAGGTAGACTCCATGAGGGCTCTCCTGGTACACAGACATCCAGCGCTCTGGAGTGAGCATCAGCACCATGTTGTTGCTGAAGATAAAACCGATGACAGCAAAGAGTATGGCACTCGTCAGAACGACGCGCAACTGTCTGTCCGCAAGGCTTTCCCACCGAAACGAGTAAAGATAGAACCCATAATACGAGAGAATAAGCAGCACGATGACAGTAAGCCACGGCCAAGCCAACAGGATAGACGATGTATAGAAGTATTGCCCGTACAACACCTGTAGAAACAGCAACGGTGCTACACCCAGCGTAATCGTAAAAGCAATTGCAATAGGAAGCATGCGCGAGAGACTCCGGGACAACATCAGGTGATGTGCGTGGCCAGTCTTTCGGCCGATGAAGTGCGATACTGCTGCGATGAACCCTCCACCGAGTGCAAAATTCATCGGGATGATGTGGAGAATGAACGTCACATTCAAGAGCGTCTTGAGGAACCAGACAGGTGCCGGAAGTCCTATCGCGTCAGCATCGGGTACGACCACCAGACTATCGATCATGTTCGATCTCCTCAGCGGCGGCCGCGGGTCGGGCCGGAGGCTCCGTCAGCTCAATCGATACGGCTCCACGGCGGTTGAGCCCCGCCAACCATCGTGCGAGGGCATGTCGCTCGTCCACACTCCCCATGAACGGAGGCATGAAACCTTTCAACTGATCCAGGTTATCGAGTTGATGGTCAATGAACTCTTCATCCCACCCTTTCACCATCAGTGCGATCCCGTTATATCCGTGCAGCGTGTGACAACTCTGACACTGGAGTCTGAACAGAGTTGCTCCGGCTTCGTGGAGATTCGCTTCCGTCACCTCCTTCACGGTCACCCACTTTGCAGATTTGAGGATCCCCTCTGCATAGTAGTCATTCTTGTGCGCAACAAGGATGGAATTCGAGTACATGTAATCATAGATGATGTACGGTTTGCGAACCGCCTCGCGAACCCACTCCGTCACGCCAGTGACCATCAGGCCAAGCAGAAGAAACATCGCTGCTGCGGGGGCGGGGAACTTTGCCGGCTGACGATAAGGGTAGAAATACGCGAACACGAAAATGAGAACAGAAAGAAGAATGGTAAGACCTGCGAACACTGTCACGGCAGGAGCACCTCCCATCGAGATCTCACGCGCTAGCGGAGGGAGAGCGATGTTGTACCAGATCCCCGCGATCGGCAGTATGAAAAATGCTGGAAACAGCCAGCGGGTCGAATACTTCACGAGGTTTGCCCTGACCTCATCCGTTTTGATCATCGATGCTGTCAAGAGTGCGTACAGGCCCGCCAAGGCAAGTGCCACAACTGTCCGCATCACCAGCGACGGCCAGAAGGTTGGATTGAAGAATGCGTCCCAGAAGCTCGCCGTATGCAGCCACTCACCCGGAGTCAACATGAAACAAAGAATTCCGTTTATGACAAACAGACTCAACCATCCCGAGATAAAATAAATCCATCCTACCACGAGATGTGTCGCACGATCGAGCTTTCCCCAGGTATAGTAGTAAATGAACGCAGCGGTAACTTCGACGAAGAAGAAAACCCATTCAATTGCCCACGCAAAGACAAAGGTGTGAATTAACGCTGACGTGGCGGAGGGAGAGACGACACTGATGGTGAACCAGATTCCAACGCCTGTAATTGCACCGAAAACGATTGTGACCAGAAGGAAGAAGAGGGAATGAAGCTTCACGTATTCCAGAATGCGCATGTCGTTCTCACGGTAGGCCTTGTGCTCCGTGAGAACGAGAAACAGCCCACCTCCAATGGCGAAGTGCGCCACAAACACATGAAGAATCGATACGAAGCCAATCAGCAGCCCACCACCCATTAACGGAACATCCCAGATCGGAAAGTTCATGTTGGGATTTCCTCTTCGCAGTGCAGTTTCTGAATGGCCGCCAGAATCTGTCCGACAGCGCCCACCCGACCAAATCGTTCGGGCGCTTCGCTTGGGCAGGTGTGGAGCAACCGAGCTGACCCACGGGGACCCAGCCAGCCTGCGATGGTGAACGTCATTACTCCTGTACGGTCAGGATGTACACCCTATCAGATGATTTCCAGAAGGCAAGCCTCAGTCTCGGTTTCCAGGGAACATCAGCCGAGATCTCTTTCGTGTTAAGCCAGAAGTGCTCGTGTGGTTTGCCTGGACCACGACACTGACAGGTTTGAGCGAAGATGGACGATGTGAATTTCTTATCATTGACCTCGAGTGTGAAGATTTTGCCGATCCGAGGAAAAACTTCCAACGCTTCCTTCGTTATCATGACTTTCCGACCCCGTACTTCTTCAAGCGAGAGTCGCCTCTCGTAATCTGGATTGGCCGGGGTGTTTGTTGTTGCCATCGTCAACCGTCCTCTGAATACCACGATCTGTTCACGAGAAGTATTCTGCTTGAGCCGGGGAGATTCAATGCACAGTTAGTCTGAGGTTGTAACAGCCTCGACACGTTTTATCCCAGGGACTTTGAGCAGGAGTGTCCGCTCGACTCCAGCGCGCAGCGTCATCACGGACATCGGACATATCAGGCAGGTTCCTTCCCATTTCACTTCGACAATCCCGTCATCCGTCACGCGAATCAGGCGCACATCACCTCCGTCCGCCTGCAGATACGGTCTCACTGTTTCGAGTGCACCCTCGATCTGCTTTCGTTTCTCCTCCCTCGCCTGCTCATTCACCTCCGCACACACCCCTTATCGTTTATTTCTGAGGTTCTCCGAGTTGAATATCCACCTTCGGAGTCTCCACAGCCGTCAAATGCCGAATACTGATCTGTGCGGCCATATTGCGGGCGATCGAAAAGACAGCTTTCGCTTGCTGGGATTCAGGATTCTGGATTACGATCGGCCTGCCTGTGTCGCCTCCTACGCGTATGTCCGTCACGATGGGTAGCTCACCGAGGAACGGGACCCCCATTTCTTCCGAGATCTTCCTTCCACCACCGTAGCTGAAGATCTCGTCACGATGACCACACTGCGGACAGAGATAGTAGCTCATATTCTCCACGATTCCAAGGATGGAAACATTGACTCGCTCGAACATCTTCAATCCTTTCCGTGCGTCGGCGAGAGAGATATCCTGAGGTGTTGTCACGATCACACCACCAGTCAATGGAACCGACTGGACGAGTGTTAACTGAATATCCCCGGTGCCTGGGGGTAAGTCAAAGATGAGGTAGTCGAGCTCGCCCCATACCACATCGGAGATAAACTGCTTCACGGCACCGCTTGCCATCGGTCCTCTCCATATAATTGCCTGCATGGGATCCACAAGCAGTCCGATCGACATTACCTTGACACCGTAGCTCTCGAGAGGGATGAGCTTCTTGTTCACGACCTTTGGTTTTGTTGTGAGGTTCATCATGAGCGGTGCACTCGGACCGTACACGTCCGAATCGATCAAGCCAACTGTCGCGCCTTCCTGAACGAGCGCAACAGCAACGTTCACCGCAACAGTTGATTTTCCGACGCCCCCTTTCCCACTCGCCACAGCGATCGTGTTCTTGACGCCAGGAAGAATCGCTTCCCTCTGCGCGCTGTCGTGAACGATCACTTTTGAGGTCAGCTTCACATCAACGTGTTTCACTCCCTCGACCGTTCCCTTGATAGCGTCAGCGATGTCCAGCTTGAACTGATCGCGGACGGGGCACGCAGGCGTAGTAAGCTCCATCGTAACGCTTACGGTCTTTCCGTCAATCTGTATGTCCTTCACAAAATTCAGCGTTATAATGTCACGGTGCAGGTCAGGATCCTTGACAACCCGCAGCGCATCGAGAATATTCTCCTTGGTTAACGATTTCATTCACATACCTCCATAGTATAACCTTAGATAGTAGACCTTGAAGAGTAATTCCAGCTTACCCAGAAATTGAGGGAAAGTCAATCGAACTCCGTATGACAGGCATCGATGACGGGCAGAAACACAAAAGGTCAAAAGCCATCAAGTGCGAGATCGATGCTTTACTCATTCGACAGTCGAAAATCAAATCACCTTCATCCTCTTTCCCACCTTATCGAATGCATCCAGTGCGCGGTCAAGATCGATCTTCCGCAACGCCGCAGAGATTTGGGCTCGTAGTCGTGCTTCGCCCCGCGGAACGACCGGGAACCACAGACCTTTGATGTATACTCCCGCCTTCAGCAACGCCGCCGCCATGTCCTGGGCAAGCGAAGCCTCGCCGAGCATGATTGCCACGATCGGATGCGTTCCTTCGATGATCGTGTAGCCGAGATTCTTGATCTCCCTCCTGAAATACAAGGTGTTCTCGCGCAGTCGTTCTACAATCGACGTATCGTTCATCAGTAGGTCGATAGCTGCCATCGCCCCAAGAATGATCGGAGCGGGAAGAGAGTTCGAGAACGTGTACGGCCGCGACTTCTGGCGGAGATACTCGACGACCTCCTTCTTTCCACTTATGTATCCACCCGAAGCGCCGCCGATCGCTTTCCCGAGAGTTCCCGAGAGGACATCGACCTTCCCAAGCACCCCTCTTTCCTCCGGTGTGCCCCGACCCGCTTTCCCTACCACGCCAATTCCGTGCGAATCGTCGACGAACAGCTTCGCATCATATTTGTTCGCCAACCTGACGTGCATATCGAGTGGTGCAAGATCACCCTCCATGCTGAACACACCATCCGTCGCAATAATGCGGAATCGGTAGTCCTTATCCTTGTCATCTTCAAGAAGCTGTTCGAGATGCCCTACGTCTGCATGATTGTATATCTTCTTGTCCAGGACATCTGATCGGCAGAGCCGCTGACCGTCGATCATGCTCGCGTGATTCAAGCGATCACTGTAGTACACGTCCCGGTAATTTTCAAATCCCAGTTTTTCATTAGTCAGGGACGCAAAGAATCCCTCGTTGGCGGCATAGCATGAAGAGAAGAGGATCGTATCCTCACACCCGACGAATCTCGATATCTTCTTCTCGAGTTGAAAATGGATATCCTGAGTGCCACAGATAAAACGGACCGAAGCCACGCCGTAGCCGTACTTCCTGATGCCTTCGACTGCAGCTTTTCTGACTGATGGGTGATTCGAGAGCCCGAGATAATTGTTGGAGGCGAGCATAACAACCTCTCGACCGTTGACTCTCACGAGTCCAGCCTGGGGACTCTGAAGGGGGACTTCATACTTGTAGGTTTTGGATTCTCGAAGGCGCGCGAGTTCTTCCTTAATCGTCGCGTGAAGATCAGCCATTGTGTCCTCTGCGATAGTGAGCCATGCGGTGGGAGTTCAGACTCTTGTTTGACAGTGGTGGAATGTATCGATACACAAACAGAAGAACTTGCGTAACAGTGTAGCCATTCCCATGGCTCGTCTGTTCCCTCAGTTCGCGGACCCCGACGACTTGACGAGCCGGACGGCAAAGGAACCATCCATACCATGCTTGTGGGAGAGAGTCTCGACGTAGCCCTCCGGTTTCACCACGTCCCGATTGACG
>JAZGDX010000207.1:0-4816 GCA_036478305.1 Bacteroidota bacterium | reverse complement strand
ACGTCGGTGACAACGTCGGCGATGTGGCGGGCATGGGAGCTGATATTTTTGAGTCGTATGTTGGGTCCATCGTTGCCACAATTGCCATAGGTGCGACCGCCACGGCTGCAGTTGTCATGGACTTAACCTACGACGGAATTCCAGTTGATGAGGGCCGACTGATACTCATGAGTCTTCCGTTCCTGATCGTGATCATCGGACTGGCCTCCTCCCTGCTCGGCATTGCCTCGATACGCCTCCTCAGAGCGCTGGACGCCGCGAAAGTCTTGCGTTACGCGACGTTTCTCAGCAATCTCTTGATGCTCATTGGCGTCTATATTGTCATCGCGTCGGTCAGCGTGGACAACAATGTTTTCTTCGCGGTCCTGGCGGGTGCACTGACGGGCAGTTTGATTGGGTGGATCACCGAATTCTACACGGCGGGTAAGCCGATCCTTCGCATCGCAGAAGCGAGCAAGACAGGAAGCGCCACGAACATTATCACCGGTTTTGCCATCGGAATGAAGAGCACGATCCTTCCGATGCTCTGTATTGCTGCAGCGATATTGATTTCCTACGACGTTGCCCACCTTTACGGAATCGCGATCGCGGCAGTTGGAATGCTCGCAACAGTGGGCATAACGATGTCTGTCGACGCCTACGGGCCGATCGCGGATAATGCCGGTGGTATATCGGAAATGGCCGGCCTGGGTCCCGAGGTGCGAAAGATAACTGACCGCCTCGATTCACTCGGGAATACGACGGCTGCGATTGGCAAAGGATTTGCAATTGGCTCTGCCGCCTTAACAGCGCTGGCGCTCTACGCTGCGTACACACACGCCGTGACACACGGTAAAGGTGATCTGATCGTTAACTTGACCGACCCCACCGTGGTCGTTGGTCTTCTGCTCGGGGGAACGATTCCGTTTGCTGTAGCCTCACTCACCATGACATCGGTCGGCAAAGCTGCCTTCAAGATGGTTGAGGAAGTACGCCGACAATTTCGAGAGATTCCAGGTTTGATGGAGGGAACGGGGAAGCCTGACACCGCCCGGTGCGTCGATATCAGCGCCACTGCAGCCCTGAAAGAAATGGTCGTCCCTGGGTTGACAGCGATCGTAGCCCCTGTCCTTGTGGGTTTTTTCCTTGGCCGCGAGGCCCTCGGAGGGATGCTAGGTGGAGCGACAGTAACCGGTGTTCTTCTTGCCCTCTTTATGGCGAACGCCGGCGGTGCGTGGGACAATGCAAAGAAGTACATTGAACAGGGAAACTTAGGAGGAAAGGGCTCGGATGCTCACAAGGCGGCCGTCGTGGGGGACACCGTCGGAGATCCGTTCAAGGATACATCCGGTCCCTCGATGAACATTCTCATAAAGCTCATGTCAGTAGTGTCATTGGTGATTGCCCCGCTCCTCTGAGAGTTTGCGCGAAGGGAGGGTGCCTTAGAAACTGCGAATGGAATCCTCATGAAGAAACTCTGCACCGGGCGATAGTGAGAAACAACATGAGCAGAACTGAAGTCAACGCATCAATCCGAACCAAATCTCGTTCGAGAGCCATCGCGTCTCTGCGCGGGCAAGACTTGGATCAAGACCTCGTCCCTCGACAGCGAGGAACGGAGAGTTCAAAGGGAGGTGAGCGAAACTGGAATCGACAAAGCGATTGTACGAGACGACGTTTCTCGTAAATGCTTCCTTGGACGATCACCAAATTCAAGCCACGATCGCCAAGGTTCAGGAGACGATAGAAAATAACGGCGGTCAGATCAAAGCTGTCGAAAAGATCGGGCGCAAGAGGCTCGCATATCCGATAAACAAGAAGAACAACGGATTCTTCGTTAGCATCGAATTTCTCTCGGCCGGCAACGTCGTCAATCAACTGAACCGATTTTATCAATTCGAGGAGAACGTCCTTCGGTTTCTTAACGTCATTGTCGACAAGAACATCTTGAAGGCACGTCAACCCTCGCCTGCCCAGGCCGGGAATCCGTGAATTCCGGCCCGATCAGGATCGGAGAGAGAACGGACTGGCCCCGGCAAGGACGAGGCGTCAACGGATAAATCCTCGTGATGCTGATCGTATTTCGAGTTCGCTGTCCCGGCGAGTCATGATGAGTCACTCGGTAACAGTTCATGTTTAACATGCGCAAAGATGGAGGTGTGAACGTATGGCTGACTTAAAGATGCCTGAACTGAACAGTGTGTTCATTGCAGGGAACCTGACGAAGGATCCCGTGTTTCGAACAACAACAAACGGTACGCCTGTGGTAAACTTTGCGATTGCTGCAAATCGAAAGTACCGAGATAGCAACAGTCAGTGGCAAGAGGACGTCTGCTACGTAGGAGTCGTCGCCTGGAATAAATTAGCAGAAAGCTGCAACGAGCGTCTCAAGAAGGGATGCGCGGTGCTCATCGATGGCGAGCTACAGAGCCGGAGCTGGAAAACAGAGGAAGGCCACAATCGAAGCACCGTTGAAGTGAAGGCGAGACGAATCCAATTCCTCAATAAGCGAGGACGTATGACCGAGGTTGACCCGACCGACGGGAAACCTACGGAAGAGTCGGTGGAAGAAAGTGTACGCATGGAGGATGACTCGTTCGACAAATTCCTTTCGAATGAAGAATCCGAACTTCTCAAGGGTGATGCAGACAAGAAAAACACCCAACTGTAGGAAAGGGTCAGAGTTTGAGAGCCCAACAGGTACGAAAAAAAAGAAGATGCCGTTTCTGTGACAACAAAGACACGTTCATCGATTACAAGGACGAAAAAAGACTGCATCGCTTCGTCAGCGAACAGGGGAAAATGATTCCAAAGCGCATAACTGGGACGTGCGCAAGGCATCAACGCCAGCTCGCCCGAGCGATCAAGCGTGCCCGTCACCTCGCCCTGCTGCCGTTCGTATCCGACACGATTCGGTAATAGGTGCTGCAAACGCAACAGGCGAGGACGGACAAGACGTGCGGGCACATTCGCCGGCCCAAGATGAAAGCAACGAGGTGAGAGTCTTTGAAAGGCCATTCAGGATGCGGCAGAGAAATCCACACAGGTCCCGCTCCTATCCCGAACGAGAGACCTGAGAGGAGAATGTTATGAAAGTCATACTTCGTCAGGATCATGAATCACTTGGACAGGTGGGCGACATCATCGAGGTGAAGGACGGTTTTGCGCGAAATTACCTGATTCCTCAAAAGATTGCGATCAGGGCGACGGATGGAGCTCGGAGCACTGTCGAAGAGGAAAAACGGCAGCACGCTCGGCGTCAGGCGAAAGACCTGAGAAATTCGGAAAAGCTCGCAGGGGAACTTGAAAAGACCTCTGTCACAATTCAGATGAAAGTGGGTGATGATGATAAGCTGTTCGGTACTGTAACGAATCAGATGATTGCCGATGCGCTCAGCGAAAAAGGGTATACGGTTGACAAGCGACTGATTGACCTTCAGGATTCAATCAAAACCCTCGGAATCTATGACGTCGCGGTGAAGCTCCATCCGAGCGTCGCGTCAAAGATCAAGGTTTGGGTCGTCCGCGAATGAGTCCCTTTGAGCGTGAGATAACGTCTTGACGAGGTTCGTTCCCGGAGGCTTTTTTTTTAGGAGTTTTTCGTTTTCATTTGAGAAGGCTTGTACTATTGGCCAAAACCGAGTATTTTTGATGTGGAGGCCAAAGCAAATCTATGGGCTAACCAAGTAGTCTTTAATAACCGGGGGAAGATGAAAGTGTAATGGCACAGAAACAGACAAAGTCAGTTGAAGAGGTCACGATCCGGTTTGCGGGCGACTCAGGCGATGGTATGCAGCTCACCGGAACTCAGTTCACCGATACCACTGCTCTCCTCGGTAACGACCTAAGCACCTTTCCAGATTACCCTGCTGAAATCCGTGCACCTGCGGGAACACTCTTCGGTGTGAGTGGATTTCAGATCCATTTCGGCAGCAGCGAGATACTCACTCCAGGCGACACGTGCAATGTTCTCGTCGTGATGAATCCTGCTGCTCTCAAAGTGAGTCTGCGCAATCTGCGTGACGGCGGCATCATTATTGCCAACAGCGGTAACTTCTCCGAGAAAAACCTCAAGCTAGCCGGTTACGAGTCCAATCCCCTCGAAGACGCTTCACTCTCCAAATACCAGGTCTTTCCGGTCGACATCACGAAGCTCACGTTCGCGGCTCTTGAAGAATTGCGTCTCCCGGCGAAGGTCATGGACCGAAGCAAGAATTTCTTCGCACTGGGGATGGTTTATTGGATGTTCAACCGTCCGATGGACCACACGATCGATTGGACCAAGAAGAAATTCGTGAAGAACCCCCAGATCGCTGATGCGAACCTCCGCGTCCTGAAGGCAGGTTACAACTTTGGTGAAACGACAGAAATTTTCACAGTTCAGTACGAGGTAGGACCAGCTAAACTCCAACCGGGGAAATACCGAAACATCACAGGAAATTCTGCGCTTGCAATTGGCCTGGTCGCGGCATCGCTCAAGTCGAGGCTGCAGCTGTTCCTCGGAAGCTACCCGATCACGCCAGCAAGCGACATCCTCCACGAGCTTTCCACGTACAAGCAATACGGAGTAAAAACCTTTCAGGCGGAGGATGAAATTGCAGGAATTGGAGCTGCGCTGGGCGCTTCGTTCGGCGGGGCACTTGGTGTTACCACAACCAGCGGCCCCGGTTTGGCGCTGAAGTCCGAGACTTTGGGTCTCGCCGTTATGATTGAGTTGCCGTTGATCCTCTGCAACATCCAGCGGGGTGGTCCGAGCACCGGTTTACCGACAAAAACCGAGCAAGCAGACCTGCTGCAGGCAGTCTACGGGCGAAATAATGAGGCACCGATTCCTGTG
>JAZGDX010000206.1:0-5602 GCA_036478305.1 Bacteroidota bacterium | reverse complement strand
CGCCACTGGATCCGATCTCGGTAGTCCGCCTTCAGCACGTAGAGGAGTGTGATACCCATGGGCACGGGACGGAAGGAATTTCGATCGGTCACATGAATGTAGACACCATGACAGCGTTCACCCTCTAATTTCACCGCTGGAACGCGACCTTCTTCTCGATGGGGTGTGAACTCGATCGGGTCAAACCTAACTCCAGGAAGAGAGTACAAGTTCAGTTTCTCCGCTAACGCATGTCCATCAATCCATGGAGCTCCGATGTACTCGAACGGTCGATCCGTGCCTCGCCCTTCTGATACATTCGCGGTACCTTCGATCAGCGCAGCACCCGGATACACGACCGCAGTCTCGAGCGATTTCATGTTCGGCGAGGGAGGTACCCATTTCAGCTCGGTCTCATCAAACCACATCGAGCGTCTCCAGCCCTCCATCCTGATGACAGTCAGGTCCACTTTCTTTCGACCAGCGAGCCACCCCTCTTCATTGATCATTGTAGCAAGTTCACCAATTGTCATTCCGCTTGTGATTGGAATCGGCGGGAGTGAGATGAACGAACGCAAGCGATCTTCCCGCACGGGACCGTCTGCAACGAAGCCGCGCGTGGGGTTCGGTCGATCAAGGACGATGAATTGAATCCCGCGGTCCACCGCTGCCTCCATGGAGAGCATCATCGTGCTAATGAAGGTGTAGAATCGCGCATCAACGGTCTGGACGTCAAAAACCAGTACATCAACGTCCTGAAGCATTTGAGCAGTTGGCTTTCGAACCTTTCCATACAGCGAATACACAGGAATGTTCGTTCGCGTGTCCATCCCGTCACGAATGGAGACCCCATCCGGCACTTCTCCTCGAATCCCGTGCTCCGGACCAAACAGAGCAACAACGCTCACGCCCTGTTCAAGTAGCGCGTCAACGAGGTGTTGTCCGTTCGAAAGGATCCCAGTCTGATTCGTTATGACGCTGACTCTTTTACCTGCCAGTAACTCAAGATGTTTTTTTACAAGAATGTCTGCGCCGACCATGACTCTCGCGTGTGAAAACAGTCGCATGGGGAGGAGAAGCAGGCATAAACAGAGGACAATCCGGACGCCGCCGCAATGCCCTTCCCATGCAGCTCTGCCTTCGTTATTCTGTCTCAATTAGTTCCCTCGAAAAGAAGAATGAGATTTCCCACTGTGCCGTCCCGCGAGAATCTGAACCGTGGACGACATTTTCCTGCTTACTCGCTGCGAATAGCTTTCGGATAGTCCCTTCCTGCGCCTCCTTCGGATCAGTCGCTCCGATAAATTCCCTGAAGTCTTCAACTGCATTTTCTTTTTCGAGGACAATCGGAATGCAATTCCCTGAACTCATATACTGCACCAGGTCGTCGTAGAACGGCCGTGCTTTGTGCACCGCATAGAACTCGCGAGCCGCCTGGTGTGTCAACTTCACAACGCTCATCGCAATGATGTTGAATCCAGCTTTCTCGGTTCTACCGATAACCTCGCCGACAAGGTGCTTCCGCAGACAGTCAGGTTTCAGTATAGCAAGTGTTCGTTCCAGCAAGCATTCCTCCCTGGAGAATTAGTGGAGACTTCTTCGACCGTCAACTACCAAGACCTGTGCCTCCCGTAGGGGGCATCCTACAAACAATGTGCCGGCGAACCCTCAAGTTCGGCTCCTTTGTTTTCTGCCCCCTCGATTCGAACGAGATTTTTTCGCAACGGGTCGCTTCCGACGCCCAGCCCGTCTGGAGATGGCTATCTTCTTCAAAGGCCTTCTTGGCTTAGACGCCCCTCGCGTCGCAGGCATTTGGCTCGACTCGATCCCCCTCGCACTGTCTCGCAATACAGATTGGACCGTTTCGCCGATGAGTGCCGGGTTTTCGACGACGTAGATTCCAGCATCGCGCAGAGCATCCATTTTCTCCCGCGCTGTTCCTTTTCCACCGGAGATAATCGCACCGGCGTGCCCCATGCGTCTTCCCGACGGGGCCGTGCGACCAGCAATAAACCCGACAACTGGCTTCAGAAACCATTTCTTCACGTATTCAGCTGCTTCTTCCTCGGCGGTACCACCAATTTCTCCGATGATGACAACAGCGTCGGTGTCGACGTCGTCTTTGAAGAGGCTCAGGGCATCGACGAAGGTAGTTCCAACGATTGGATCGCCGCCAATACCGATACAGGTGGTTTGCCCGATCTTTCGCTCCGTCAGCTGCCACACCGCTTCGTACGTAAGGGTTCCGCTCCTGGAGACGACGCCAACCCTTCCTGGCTTATGGATGAATCCTGGCATGATACCGATCTTTGCTTTGCCGGGGGAAATAACGCCCGGGCAATTCGGACCGACGAGCCGCACTTGTCTGTGGCTCAAGTACTCATGAACGGATACCATATCTTGGGCCGGGATACCTTCCGTAATGCAAACGATGAGCTTGATCTCGGCATCAGCGGCTTCGATGATCGCATCCATTGCAGACACCGCTGGGACGAAAATGCAGGAGGTATTTGCCCCCGTTTCCCGGAAGGCATCATCGACTGAGTTGAAGACGGGAACACCCTCGTGGACCGTTCCTCCTTTTCCCGGGGTCACTCCGGCGACGACGTTCGTACCGTAATCAATCATCTGGCGGGTATGAAACGTTCCTTCTCCTCCGGTAATGCCCTGGACAACGAGTCGGGTGTTTTCATCCACAAGTATGCTCATGCCGCCAAATCCCTGAGTTGATAATCAAGAGTTGCCAGCGTTTCGAGATTTGATGATGGACTCGAGGAAATCTGCAAGTTTCAAAATCGTCGCCTCGCCAAATTGCTTGCCCAGAATCTGAAGGCCGACGGGCAGTCCACGAGAGTCGGTACCGCACGGGATACTGATCCCGGGGATACCTGCGAGGTTTGCGCCCGTTACATAGACGTCCGAAAGGTACATCTGGAGAGGGTCGTTGATTTTCTCACCGATACGAAAGGCAGTCGTCGGTGCTGTTGGCGTGATAACACAGTCGACGCGGTTGAACGCCGCATCGAAGTCACCTTTGATCAAGCGCCGCACTCTCTGAGCTTTTCGATAGTATGCTTCGTAGTAGCCCGCGGAGAGGACATAGGTGCCCAACATGATTCGTCTCTTCACTTCCGGACCGAATCCCTCGCTCCGAGATTGAAAGTAGGTTTCAAGCAGATCCTTCGCCCCCTTCGCCCGATAACCATATCGAGCTCCGTCGTAGCGCGCCAGGTTGGAGGACGCTTCCGCAGTCGTCAGGACGTAGTACGCAGCTATATGGTAGGGTGTATGGGGTAGAGAAATGGCCTCCACCGTCACCCCGTTCTCTTTCAGCAGACCGATACTCCGTTCGACTGCAGCTCGAACTTCGTTGTTGAGTCCCTCTCCGAAGAATTCCGATGGCACTCCAACCTTCATCCCGCGGACATCCTTTGTCAGAGCAGCCACGTAGTCGGGCACAGGGACGTCGGCCGAGGTAGAATCACGTTTGTCGTGCCCGCAGATCACACTCAGTACCCTTGCACAGTCGCGCACGGAGTGAGCAAACGGACCGATCGTGTCGAACGACGAAGCGTAAGCGACGAGTCCGTAGCGCGAGACACGCCCGTAGGTCGGCTTCAAGCCCACGACGCCACAAAGTGACGCAGGCTGTCGAATCGATCCACCGGTGTCCTCGCCGAGCGCTGTCGTGCTCATATCGGCTGCAACAGCGACAGCCGAACCCCCGCTCGAACCACCCGGGACACGGGATAGATCGATCGGATTCTTCGTCACAAGAAACGCAGAATTCTCCGTGGACGAGCCCATTCCGAACTCGTCCATGTTTGTCTTTCCTATAAGGATAGCGTCAGCTGCCTGTAATCGGTCGATCACTGTGGCATCGTAGATCGAGACGAAATTCTCGAGAATTTTCGAAGAACAGGTCACCGTCTCATCTTTGATGCAGATTTGGTCTTTGATGGCAACGACCATCCCTGCCAGCGCTCCTGCCTGGCCGTTCTGGAGACTCTTGTCCACGCGGCGAGCGTGCTGCAATGCCTTCTCCGAATAAACAGAAAGGAAAGCGTTCAGCTGCTTTCCTTCCTGGATCCTTTGAAGATAGTACTCGGTGATTTTCTCGCACGTAGTCGCTCCCGACGCGATATCCTGACGGAGAGCGTCAAACGTCTTGTACTGCGTCAACAGCTTCTCCTGTTCGTTTACGATTTTGGAGAGCTCGAGGAGTCCCGTTTCGTGGAATTCTCGTCCAATTTTTTTGCCTCGCCCTCGATGTCCTCCTGGACATCGCGAGCAGCCTTTCGGAACTCACGCATACCCTTGCCGAGGCCTTGAGCAAGCTCCGGAATTTTCTTCGCGCCGAAGAAAATCAGGATAACCAGAAGGATTAAAAGGATTTCCGACATTCCCAGGCTTGGCATGATCAATCTCCTCCCATGTCGTTTTATTCACCGCCCCCTTCTCTCAGGGTCAATCATTAACATAACTGTCGATCACTGACTGAAAGATCTTCTTGCCATCAGTATGGCCAAGCACTTCATCCGAACAGCGCTCAGGGTGGGGCATCAGGCCCAACACATTCCCCTCCGGATTGATTACACCGGCAATATGTTCGAGCGAGCCGTTCGGATTGGACTTCTCCCTCAACTCACCGGATTGGTCGCAGTATCGAAAGACAATCTGGTCATTGTCCTGGATCCTCTTCAACGTGTCCGGGTCGGCAAAAAAGTTGCCGTCCCCATGGGCCACAGGGATTTCCAGGACTTCACCCCGTGTGCATCGGGAGGTAAAGCGGGTATTCGCGTTATCGACACGTACGTGTACGTACTCGCAGACGAATCGCAATGACTTGTTTTTCAGAAGGACCCCGGGCAACAATCCCGCCTCGGAGAGAATCTGAAAACCATTGCAGATCCCGATGACGATGCCGCCTTTCTTTGCGAAACTTACAACCTCGCGCATGATCGGTGAGAACCGGGCTAAGGCACCACAGCGCAAGTAATCGCCGTAGGAGAACCCTCCCGGGAGAATCACTACATCGACGTCGCCGAGCGAGGTGTCTTTATGCCAGAGGAAAGATGTCCCCTGGCCTAATTTTTCCCCAAGGACATAGTAGGTATCATGGTCGCAGTTCGATCCAGGAAAGACCACAACACCGAAGTTTGGGTGGGATGAACCCACGCGAATCACGACCTCCTCATCCCGATGACCGAGTAGGAATCCAAGGAACATCGGTATTGATCGCGACAATTTCCTTTCACACTTCCTTCCCCTCCAGAACCGATTCCACACTAAAGTTGTAGTCTTCCGTCACCGGATTGGCCAACAATTTCTTGCAAACCTCTTCCGCAATGCGCTCTGCCTCCTTCCGATCATCCACACTCACCTGCATCTCTATGTACTTGCCGATGCGTACGTTCTTCACTCGATCGAATCCGAGCGTGTTGAGACCGTTCTCTACTGCTTTCCCTTGAGGATCAAGAATAGATTGTCGTAGGGTCACTCGAATTTTGGCAAGATACATGAGCTCCTCGATCAAGACGGGATCAGGCGTCAAAGCTTGTTGTTTCCGATTCCTGATCAGACGGCTCTCCGTGACGCGCAAGTTTGCGCAACGTCGTAACCG
>JAZGDX010000205.1:0-2994 GCA_036478305.1 Bacteroidota bacterium | reverse complement strand
CAGTGCGGTTTGGGCGGTCTCAAGCATCATCGGTCCGATGCTGGGAAGTCTGATCGTGCTTCAATTAAGCTGGCGGTGGGTATTCTTCATTAACATCCCGATTGGTATCACTGCCGCCGTGCTTCTGTCTGCATCATACAGAGAGTCAGCCACTCCAGGAAGAGCTCCAATCGATTGGTTCGGCGCATTCGCTCTCACTCTGACGATCACGTCGCTCCTGCTGGTCTTCCTGCAATTGGGAGAGGGTGTGGCGATACTTACCCCTGAGGTCGCTGGTCTTTCCGTGTTCTTCTTGATCTGGCTCATCGTGTTTGTACTCAGGGAGCGGCGGGCGCGGGATCCCCTGCTCTCGATGAACTTCTTTAAAGTGCGGACGTTCTCGGCCGGCAACGTACTCGGCTTTCTCGCTGGGTTTTGTTTCTTCGGCGTCATCGCCTACGTGCCCCTGTTTGTGCAGAATATTCAGGGCGGGAGCGCGGCAGACGTGGGGCTCGTCATAACTCCTCTGGCAATTGGATGGTCGGGAGCGAGCATTATTGTGGGCAACAGGCTGCATCGCACGGGCGTAAAGAAAATAGTCCGGTATGGCGTTCTGGCGATGCTACTTGGCTTTGGCATGGCTGTTTTTCTTCAGTATGATGCACCCGTTTGGTACGTCATCGCCTGCATGCTTGTGATCGGAGCTGGAATGGGTATGCAGACGCCGGCACTTCTCCTTATCGTCCAGAACAGTCTTGGCGCGTCCGACATCGGCGTCGCGACATCGACCCACATGCTCATCCGAACTATGGGCGGCGCTGTGGGGGTCAGTTTAATGGGAGCGGTGCTGACGGGTTCGATGCTCTCAAAATTCGCGGCCTTGAGCACGCGAGGTACGTTGGAGACTTTTCCCGCTGAAGTGCAGCAGTACTTGGGCGACCCTCACCAGCTTTTGAGTGAGTCGGTTCGGAGCCTGATGAATGTGGAACAATCGATTTTGATACTTCGTACCTTCACGGCTGCGCTTCACGAAATGTTCGTGGTCGGAATCGTCGCGATGGCGGCAAGCTGGATACTTAGTTCCTACCTGCAGCGTACTACCGTTACGAAGGATATCCGGGCATCAAACTGATTTTTGCGAATGCATCGAACGTCAGACGATACGTAGTTTATCTCCTCAGTCCTTCGCTGTAGGAAATTCCGGGTGTCGAACGTGAGGTTTCCGTGTTTCTGGTGTCTGAAGGGGGTGTCTTCATGCCAGCGAAGACGACACGGTGTGGACAGGAAGTTACTGTGGAGGGGTGGGTGAAGTCAGTTGCGCTGCTGTTTTAGCGCGAAATCCTTGCTGAGGTTCTTCACACATGAGTCGCAGAAGTACAGCAATTTCGAATCCCCGACCTGTCTCTCAACCATTTCAGATCGCGGGAATCTCTTCTTGCATAGATCACATGTCTCGATCTTTCTACTGCTCTTCGGTTCCACCGGCTTGACGACAATTCCGTAGCCATAGAATATCCAGAGTACCAGCACAAGCAGAAACAACCCGCTCAGAATGACGAAAAGAGTCATCGGGAATTGTTCAAAGTTTCAGGCTGATGGACACACCATCCCTCAGCGGAAGAATAGTAGTGAAAACTTCCTTGGAAAAGATCAGCCGGTTGAACGTAAGGATGCCGGCTGTTTCAGTATCGGGTTTTCCGGCGAGAATCTTGCCGTGCCAGAGGACATTGTCGGCGATGAATAGGCCGCCTTTTCTCAGGAGTGGAATGGCCTTTCTGAACCCTTTTGGATAATCTCTCTTATTGATGTCGTTGAAGATAACATCGAAGCTTCCGCTGATTTTTTCGATGAGCTTCAGGGCATCTCCCTGGAGGATCTCTACCCTGTCCAGGAGTCCTCCCCGGCGGAGGTACTGTTCAGCCATACGTACATTGCCATCATCTTTCTCCGTCAGAATAACCTTGCCATCCTTGCCGACGCCTTTCGCAAACCAATAAGCGGAGTATCCAAATCCGGAGCCCAGTTCGAGAACTCTTTTTGCCTTCGTGCCGACCGTCAGGAGATAGAAAAGGCGACCGACCAGTGGCCCGACGATTGGAAAATTCTTCTCTTCGGCGACTTGTTCCATCTCTGTCAACACAGCGTCCCGCTCGGGGATGCTGTTCCAGAGGTAGCGTTCGATATCATGATGTACGATGTCCAAACGTGGTTCTCCGATGTTACTGCGAAAAAGGTGTTTGTGAGTGGATCGATGAAACGGTTGGCATGCTCTTCGAACAATATAGGAACATTTGACAGAAAATCAATTCGCGATTCGCTTCGTTGTGCACGAGGTAAGCCGCTTGATATTCGAGCAGGAAATTGCTATCCTATCGCAATTATCGGACGAAGAAAAAGAGGGAAGAGAATTGAATAGAGTTGAGGCGGAAAAATTGATGTTCGAGTACACGAAAAGCGACGCGTTGCGCAAGCATATGTTTGCGGTCGAAGCGGCAATGCGTGGGTATGCCCGAAAATTCGGTGAAGAAGAAGATAAGTGGGGAGTCGTCGGCTTACTGCACGATTTCGATTACGAAGCCTATCCGAACGCGCCGGATCATCCGTTGAAGGGATCCGAGATTCTAGAACAAGAAGGGTACCCGGAAGATGTACGAAAAGCGATCCTCGGACATGCCGCGTACACGGCAGTACCCCGCGACACTCGCATGGCAAAAGTCCTCTATGCTTGCGACGAGTTGTGCGGGTTTGTGAACGCCGTATCCCTCGTGCGCCCAAACAAAATTGCCGACCTTGAGGCTCCGTCGGTCAAAAAGAAGCTCAAGGACAAGGCCTTTGCGAAGAATATCAATCGGGAGGACATCAGGCAAGGAGCAGCGGAGCTCGGTGTTGATTTGACTGAACATATTCAGGTCGTGATCGACGCAATGAAAGAAATTGGTGATGCGCTGGGTTTGAATCCCGCTCCGAAGCCGTAGGCCGATTCCCTTGGGATCAAAATGATGACGTATGCGAATT
>JAZGDX010000204.1:0-9569 GCA_036478305.1 Bacteroidota bacterium | reverse complement strand
CGGAAATGCGTAGAGCCATCTCCGAGGCGGAAGTCGGAGACGATGTTTTCGGTGAGGATCCCACCGCGAACTTGCTCCAGGAGAAAGTCGCGGACCTTCTCGGCAAGGAAAGGGCACTTTTCGTTCCATCGGGCGTGATGGGAAATCAGCTCTGTATAAAGGTCCACACCGAGCCGGGAGACGAAGTTATCCTGGAGTATGATTCTCACATTTTCAATTACGAGATCACTGCTCCTTCCATCATTTCAGGAGTGCAACTTCATCCGTTGCCCGGCCGCAGAGGGATCATCACAGCGGATGAGATCAAGCGAGCTGTCCGGCCTCTGGCGTACTACGTGCCCCGAACATCTCTTGTCTGTATCGAGAACACTCACAACCGTGCGGGCGGCACGATCTTTCCGCTGGAGGAAATTCGGCGAATTCGAAACCTGGCTGACGAAGTCGGCTTTAAAATGCACCTGGACGGTGCTCGGTTGTGGAACGCATCGGTCGCGACCGGTATTCCACTGCGCGAGTATTGCAGGTACTTCGATTCCGTGTCTGTGTGCTTCTCGAAGGGACTCGGAGCGCCGGTGGGATCAGCGATCGCGGGTGGGGCTGAACTCATCGAGCAGGCACACCGATTCAGAAAAATTTTGGGTGGCGGTATGCGCCAGATTGGTATCCTTGCGGCGGCAGCACTCTACGCGATAGACCATAACATTGCCCGACTGAAAGAGGACCATGCCAAAGCGAGATACCTTGCAGAGGGCGTCTCTCACCTGAAGACTTTGAAAGTGGACATGGAGACCGTCCAGTCAAACATCGTCCTCATCGATGTCGGTGAAACGGGACATCCAACAGATCGAGCTCTCAGTATGCTTCAAGAGCGGGGGGTTCTTCTTACGCCAGAGAAGGGGACGAATGTCCGAGCTGTAACTCATCTGGACGTGAGCAGCGCTCAGATCGAACAGTCAGTCGAAGTGTTTCGAGCCCTGTTTAAATAGCAGCGCCGGTGGAACAGTCACTTTTCAAGGTCAAGACGCAGGTTCGAGTCCGGAACTATGAAGTGGACTGGCAGGGGGTGGTCCACAACACGGTGTATTTACTCTATTTTGAAGTAGGCAGGTTGGAATACTTCCGAAAATTGGGGCTTCGTATCAACGCAGAATCGATACAGAAGGAAAACAAAGTCGTCCTCGTTCGCAACGAAATAAACTACCGGTCGGCTGCTCGATACAACGATGTGCTCGATGTGTATACGCGTGTCTCTTCCATCGGGAGTACGAGTTTCGTGATGGAGGGGCTGCTCGTTCGTCATGAGTCTGACTCGATCGTGGGAGAGAACGTTGCAGTTCACGTTTGGCTCGACCCCAAGAGCGACCGTCCTGTGATGATCGGCGATGAATTTCGGAAAGCGGTGCGGCAATTCGAAGGGCCCGCCGTGACGGTTGGATAGCCACACTCTCACGCGAAAGATATGATGACTACGTTTAAAGAGTTTACCATCCTTGCGCGGCGGGGAAACTTTGTTCCCGTGTGTGAAGATCTATTGGCGGACACAGAGACACCAGTCTCTGTGTACATGAAACTTCGGCGCGAAAGCCCCTATTCGTTCCTGTTCGAAAGTGTTGAGGGAGGAGAGCATATCGGACGTTACTCCTTCATCGGTTTTGACCCTTTCATGCTGTTCACTATCCGCGGCAAGCGATTTGAGATCACACGACGACATGGCGATGGGCTCGTTCTGCCAACGGTAGTGGATCCTTCAATGCATCCACTCGAGGCCTTGAAGAAGATATTCTCACACACCCAAGCAGTTCCTGTTGAGGGTCTCCCGAGGTTTTCGGGAGGAGCAGTAGGATACTTTGGGTACCACTCAGTTCAGTTGGTCGAGGACATCCCTCCCAAGGGGGACGACGATATCGGCCTTGAGGATTGTGTGCTCATGTTCTACGATGCGATTCTCGTGTTCGACAACTTTAAGCGGAAGCTCTTTATCGTGTCGAACGGTTACATTGCCAATACTGATGCCTCGGAGTCAGAACTGCGGGGTGAGTACGAGAAAGCAGTCTCGAAAATCGAGCGCTTCAAAGCACTCTTGAGGAAACCTGTCGAGGGCTGGATGCCGGGACCGGCGAAGTACGGGCAGGTGCATCCGAACATGACTAAAGAGGAATTTCTAAAGAGGGTCGAGCGGATCAAACAGTACATCGTCGAAGGCGACATTTTTCAGGTTGTTCTTTCGCAGCGTTTTGACGTAGAGATCGAAGCAGAAGAATTCGATATCTACCGTATGTTGAGAGTCGTCAACCCGTCTCCGTACATGTACTTTCTCCAGCTTGATGACGTCAGCATTATCGGTTCGTCTCCGGAAACGCTCGTCCGTGTCGAAAACGGTATGGTCGAGACTCGACCGATTGCGGGCACCAGGCCACGCGGCGTCACGCCGGAGGATGATCGACGACTTGGGAGGGAGTTACTTGAAGACGAAAAAGAGCGGGCCGAGCACTTGATGCTCGTCGACCTGGGAAGGAACGACATCGGACGCATTAGTGAGTTTGGATCCGTTCGCGTGAATGAGTTCATGACCATCGAGCGCTATTCCCACGTCATGCACATCGTCTCGAATGTACAGGGAAAGCTGAGGGCTAATCTATCACCGATTGACGCCCTCTACTCGTGCTTTCCTGCAGGAACGCTCAGCGGAGCTCCAAAAATACGTGCTATGGAAATCATTGCTGAGCTGGAGCCGAACCAGAGAGGTGTTTACGGGGGCGCGATCGGGTACGTAGATTTTGCTGGAAACCTCGATTCGTGCATCGCCATTCGAACGATCGTGGTGAAGAACAAAAGGGCTTACTTGCAGGCAGGAGCGGGGATCGTGTACGACTCTGTGCCTGAGAAAGAGTACATGGAAACGCTCAATAAGTTGGCGGCTATCTTCAAGGCGCTCGAATTGCTTTCCGAGAGTCAGCACGTACCATCGTTTACTCTGACCTCGCCGTAGGCTTATTAAGGAGTATCCTCGTCTCAATCATGCTGCTGGTTATCGATAACTACGATTCCTTTACCTTTAATCTTGTGCAGGGTCTCGGTGAGCTGGGCGCTGAGATGGTGGTGGTGCGAAACGATAGGATAACGGTCGAAGACATCATGAAACTTGGGCCAGACGGTATTGTGATTTCTCCCGGCCCATGCACCCCGAAGGAGGCGGGAATCTCCGTCAGTGTGGTGAAGCAATTTCATACCTCAACCCCGATACTCGGCGTCTGCTTGGGACATCAGTCAATCGCCGAGGGTTTTAACGGCAGGGTCATCAAGGCTCCATCGATAGTTCATGGAAAGACGACGCAAGTGTTCCACGCTGGAAACGGTGTCCTCCGGGGTGTCGAAAATCCATTCGTTGCGGCCCGATATCACTCTCTTATCATCGACAGAGAATCAATGCCGGACGTTCTCGAAGTCACGGCATGGTCAAATGACGGACTCGTGATGGGCGTGAGGCATAGGACCAGACCAGTGTTTGGTGTACAGTTCCATCCCGAATCAATCGCGACGCCTGCCGGAAAGACTATTCTCAAGAACTTTCTCGAGGGAAACTACTGAGCATCCACCATGCGGAAATGAGGGTTCGGAGCGCTTCTCACGTTGCATCGTGGTCATACCAGGGAGGTTGTGGGTAAAGGTTCCTTCCTAAGAGAGACTGTTGCCTGAATCAGGGGCGACGAAGGGCTTTTCAGGTTTGGCCTTCGCGTTAGTGGGCGGAAAAATCACTTCGGTTTTTGCTTGCGTTTGGTTGCAAGGTTTCCTATATTTGCGTGTCCTACCGAATAGCCCACCTCAAGGGCTATTTTTTTTGAAGTCTGGATTTGGTGGTCAGTTAAGTCTAAGAATAACAGAGACTTCGGGATGGCCGTGGGTGGTATTCGGATGCGGTTGGAGACGCTCATTGAGCCTCTTGTTCGATCATCCGGTGCATTTCTCGTCGACTTGTTGTTCCGAGGTAAGCAAGGCAGTTGCGTCCTGGAAGTATTCGTGGACACGGACGAGGGTATTTCGACGGATCTTTGCGCAGCAATTAGCCGCACCATCGCCTCGGTCCTCGATCGAGAGAATATCATCGTCGGTCGGTACTACCTGGTGGTGTCATCGCCCGGTCTTGATCGACCGCTGAAATATCAGCGACAGTATCGGCGTCACATCGGTCATGTTCTCAGCGTGCGGTATACAGACGAATCGGAGACACGTAGCGTTGAAGGAGAGCTGCAAGCGGTATCCGATGAGTGGATCGTCCTCAAGAAATCAGTCGGTGACTCTTCGGCGACTCGTCGAGCGGAAGAAGCACTTCGAATACCTTTTGGCTCGATTTCGGAGGCGAGATTAAAACTTTCATGGTGATGTCGGAGACGACGTCGAGGCATATCTTGGAGGGATTATGAATTACGAGATTGTCGAAAGCTTTTCTCAGATGGTTCGGGAAAAAGGGATCGAGAAGGACGTTCTTGTTGGCATTGTCGAAGAGACGTTTGGGATGATGGTGCGCAAAAAGTACGGGCAGGAGGCGAAGTTCGAGATCATTGCCAACATGGATAAGGGCGACATCGAGATTTTCCTGGAAAAAGAGGTCGTCGAGACCGTGGAGGACCCGGGCACGCAGATTGAACTCCAGTTAGCTCGGGAGAAGTCTGGCGAGGATCTCGAGATCGGTGATGAATTTGTGGAGATCGTTGACTTGACATCCTTCGGGCGGCGACTGATTTTCAGCGCGAAGCAAAATTTGAACCAACGAATTCGCGAGATTGAAAAGGAAATTATCTACAACGAGTACAGCAGCGCAATTGGCGACATATTGGTCGGTGAGATCTATCAGATACGAAGGAACGAAATTCTTATCAATCACAATCGGAACGAGTTAGTCCTCCCCAAGAGTGAACAGATATTCAAGGAGCGTTACAAGAAAGGGGAGACAATCCGCGCACTTCTCAAGGAAGTGCGGAAAGACTCTGGCAATCCCATCGTCGTCGTTTCACGAGCGGATTCGAAGTTCCTGGCGAAGCTGTTCGAAATTGAGATACCGGAAATCTATGATGGCATCATCGAGATTAAAGCGATCGCCCGCGAGCCTGGTGAACGATCGAAAGTTGCAGTCGAGTCCCACGATGACCGGATCGATGCGGTTGGGGCTTGTGTCGGCATGAAGGGGGTACGCATCCACGCTATTGTCCGAGAGCTGAATAACGAGAATATCGACGTGATTAACCACAGCGACGTGCAAGAGCTTTTTATTGCTCGCGCTCTCTCTCCGGCGAAGCCGAAGCAAGTGACGGTGGACGCGGAGACGAAAACTGCTACGGTGATCGTGCCCAATGAGCAAATTTCACTCGCGATAGGAAGAAACGGGCAGAATATTCGGCTGGCGTCGAAGCTCACGGGCTACGAGCTTAACGTGAAGAAGGAAAAGGGTGAATACGACATTGAACTCACCGAATTCAAGGAAGAGCTTGGCGAGGAACTCTCCGCAAAGTTTACGGAAGCTGGCTACTCGACTGCGCGTCAGGTGCTGGACGCGGACGTCGAGGAATTGAAGGGGATCGAAGGACTTGAGGAAGACCGAATTCGTGAAATCCTCGAGATGATGGAGGCCGAACTGGAGGAGGTCGAGGGAGAAGAGGCAGAAGAGGACGAGGTAGAGGTAAAGGAGGCAGCGGAAGCTGTTGGGGAAGAGGAGCAGAAGGAAAAGGAGGAAAAGAAAGCAGAAGGGGAGGGGATCGGCGAAGAAGAGATTACTGCAGCCGGGGAGAGTGCGGAAGAAGAGTCAGGTGAGACTCCTGAGACGCAGGAAGAAACCGTGGATCAAAAGGCGGTTGGGCAGAAGAGTGAAGATAGCGATGAAAAGCAGGATGAGAATACGACCGAAGAACCTGAACAAGGTGCCGATACGGAGGAAAAAACCGTGGATCGTAAGGCGGTTGGGCAGAAAAGTGAAGATAGCGATGAAAAGCAGGATGAAAATACGACCGAAGAACCTGAACAAGGTGCCGACAAAGAGCAAAAGGCATAATCTTCGCTTCATCGGCGTACACCATGATGTAGCGAGATGAGATGATACAGGAAACATGGCCGAAAAGACTGGAAAAAAGACGAAAATCTACAAGCTGGCGACGCAGCTGAATCTTTCGAGTGAGACGGTAGTCGAGTTTCTCGCGAAGAAGGGCTACAAAGTCAAGAACCACATGTCGTCCGTCGATGATGAGGCGTACAACGAGGTCCTCACCCATTTCAAGAAGGACAGAGATCTGGCGGAACGGCACCATCGAAAGATTCAGGAGATGAGGGAGAGGCGGGAGGAACGAAAACTGGAAGAACAGGAAGTCGCAACTGCCGCAGAACCGGCGAAGGAAGAGGCGGTCGAAGCCAAAGCCAAAGCTCCCGCCGTCCTGGAGTCGACACCGGCTGCTGAGGTTGCGGAGGTGGCGGAAGCGCCCCCGACGACGGTTGAACCAGCTGTCGCGAAACGAGAAACAGTCGACACCGAGGAGATCGCGGGGACAGAGGCCGAAGCCGAGGTGGCAGACGAAACTGGGAAATCTCGCCAAACGGCGAACCGCACCGCTGAGGAAAAAGCGAAGCCGGCTGAGGTTGGGCCTCTTGCGAGAGGACTAAAGATCAAAGGAAAGATCGACCTGGGAAAGATGGACCGTGCCCCGGCTGGAAAGGCTGCGAAAAAAGCTTCGGAGCCAATTGCGGCTCGGGAACGCGTCGATGAAGGGAAGAGGAAGAAGAGGAAGAAAAAGATTCGCGAAGAGTCTCGGGCTCCCGGAGCTGAAGGCGTCGGAGCTGCAGCCCCGAAGAGAAAGAAAAAGAAGATCCGCTATGTTGACTTCGACCAGGAAGAAGTGGACCAAGCAATCAAGCGAACCCTGCAGTCGATGGTGGATGCGGGTCCGAGTGCGCGGGCAGCCTTTCGAAGGAAGAAAAAGATAGAGCGGCGTGAAGAAGAGCAGAGGATGTTGGAGGCGCTCGATAAGGAGAAGACGAGACTCCGAGTTACGGAATTCGTAACCGTGAACGAGCTGGCAAATCTTATGGGCACGAACGCGTCCGAGGTTATCAAGAAATGCATCGAACTCGGTTTGATGGTTTCCATAAACCAGCGACTCGACAAGGATACGATTACTCTCGTTGCGGACGAATTCGGGTTTGACCTTGAGTTCTATGATGAGACCCTCGTCGACGTCGTTCAGGATACGCCTGACCGTGAAGAAGACCTCAGACCGCGCGCACCGGTGGTCACCGTAATGGGACACGTCGACCATGGGAAAACTTCCCTCCTTGATTATATTCGGAAGACGAATGTTGTCAGCAGCGAGGCGGGTGGTATCACCCAACATATCGGTGCCTATCAGGTGGTCCATGAGGGCGGCAAAGAAATAACCTTTATTGACACTCCGGGGCACGAGGCCTTTACGGCGATGCGTGCTCGAGGAGCGCAGGTCACTGACATCGTCGTGCTGGTGATTGCCGCGGAGGACAATGTGATGCCTCAGACGGTGGAAGCAATCAACCACTCTCAGGCCGCCGGAGTCCCCATCGTCATTGCGATCAACAAGATCGACAAACCCGATGCCAATCCGGAACGCATACGACAGCAGCTCTCTGAGAGGGGAGTTCTCGTGGAAGAATGGGGGGGGAAGTATCAGTGTGTTGAAATCTCTGCAAAATCCGGAAAGAACGTGTCGCTCCTGCTCGAGAAAATTCTGCTCGAAGCGGAGATTCTCGACCTGAAAGCAAACCCGGATCGTCCAGCCCGTGGTACGGTCATCGAGGCACAACTCGATAAAGGCAAGGGAATCTTGGCAACCGTCCTCGTGCTCAAGGGTTCCCTCAGGATTGGTGACCCATTCCTCGCGGGCGTGTGGAGTGGGAGAGTTCGAGCAATGTTTGATGAAGGCGGCCATCGACTCGAGGCTGCTAAGCCCGGAACGCCTGCTCAAGTGATCGGGTTTGATGGAATCCCACAATCGGGAGACCATTTGATTGTTGTGGTTTCTGACCGGCATGCACGCGACGTCAGTTTCCGCCGTCAGCAGCTAAAGCGCGAGCAGGATTTCCGTCAGGTCAGACGAATGACTCTCGACGACATTTCTCAGAGGATTCAAGAAGGGGAGGTGAAGGAGCTTAGCGTTGTCGTCAAGGGAGATGTTGACGGCTCAGTCGAAGCTTTGTCAGATGCCTTGATGCGTTTGTCAAACGCGGAGGTGAGAATCAACGTGATCCACCGCGGCATCGGGGGGATTTCGGAGTCTGATGTCTTGCTGGCGTCCGCCTCCGGAGCAGTAATCGTTGGATTCCACGTTCGCCCCAACGTCCAGGCGCGGCGGCTCGCGGAGCATGAGGTCGTAGACATCAGGCTGTACAACATCATTTACGATGCCATAAACGACTTCAAGAAGGCGCTCGAGGGGCTCCTCGAACCGGAGATCAAGGAGGAAGTTGTTGCAACAGTCGAGGTCCGCGAGATCTTCAAAGTGCCGAAAGTTGGCGTAGTAGCTGGATGCTATGTCCATGAGGGGAGGGTCAACCGGAACGGCAAGGTGCGTCTCGTTCGTGACGGGATTCAGATCTTTGAGGGTTCTATCGGGTCGCTCAAACGCTTTAAGGACGACGTGCGGGAGGTGGAGTCGGGGTTTGAGTGCGGAATGTCTCTGGATAACTTCAATGACATCAAAGTCGGTGATATCATAGAGGCGTTCAAGATTATCGAGGTGGAGCGGAAACTGTAAGTTGAGGAGGGTTCGATCATGTCCGTGCGCATGGAGAAGGTTGCATCTCTCGTCAAACAGGAATTAAGCACTGTCCTACAGCGGGAATTCTCCGAGGTAACAACTAGTTTTGTCACCGTGACAGAAGTCCGTATGACTGCTGACCTCAAGACCGCCCGCGTCTACGTGAGCGTTTTCGGGGATACCGAAGCGAAAGAGAAAACGATGCTACTGCTGGATGAGGAGAAGCCCCACATCCGGTCAGCGCTCGGTTCACACATTCGATTGAAGTTTACGCCAGCACTCGAATTTTTTATCGATGACACGTTCGATCAAGTTGAAGCGATCGATAAGCTCCTTAAACGAATTCACCGTAACGAGTGATGATGAGAGAATTGCCTGTGAGCCCTCGTGATGGCGTCGGCGAGGTAATGCTCGTCGATAAACCGGTAGGATGGACATCACACGATGTCGTCGCGAAGTTGCGGCGCATGTTTGAGTTGAGAAAGGTAGGTCACGCGGGGACGCTCGATCCACTCGCAACGGGACGTCTCGTGCTGGGTACGGGAGCTATGACGAAAAGGATGCCGGCACTTGTGAATCTCGAGAAGGAGTATCTGGGCACGATGGTGATCGGAGCACGAACTCCGAGCTTTGATTCGGAAACAGAAGTCATTGAGCGAAAAGAGTACTCTCACGTGACGGAAGCGTCGCTGCGCGAGGTTTTTCAGAAGAATACCGGTGAGGTCACACAGATTCCGCCCTTGTACTCTGCGCTGAAACACAAAGGTAGACCGCTCTACAAGTACGCCCGCAACGGGAAGA
>JAZGDX010000203.1:0-2286 GCA_036478305.1 Bacteroidota bacterium | reverse complement strand
GGATGGGTGATTTCTTTTGCAATGGATAGTGTTGCCGCGATGAGAGATAGTGAACTCCGAAGAGCTGGAGATGCATCAGCACAGGTGTGAGGGTTCGATTGAATCTCCTGCTGAATCCTCGTATATTCCACGATAGGTTTCCATGAAGTTTCCTTCACGTATAGCGCTCGTGCACGACTGGCTCACCGGCATGCGTGGTGGTGAGAAGTGCCTGGAAGGACTTTGCGAGCTTTTTCCTTCTGCAACGATCTTCACGCTTCTCCATCGCGTTGGCTCCACCAGC
This sequence comes from Bacteroidota bacterium, assembly GCA_036478305.1. GTDB lineage: Bacteria > Bacteroidota > Ignavibacteria > UBA10030 > JAZGDE01 > JAZGDE01. Next base: position 2,003 of record JAZGDX010000203.1, on the reverse strand, counting down.
GATGCGATTGAGCGCATGAACATCAAGACATCATTCGTGCAAAAACTTCCGTTCTCCGGTTCCAAGTATCGCTACTACCTTCCGCTGTTTCCGCTCGCAATCGAGCAGTTCGAGCTCCGGTCTTTTGATCTTGTGGTCTCATTAAGCCACTGTGTCGCGAAGGGGATTCGACCGCGGGGAGATGCCTTGCACGTGTGTTACTGTTTTACGCCGATGCGATACATTTGGGACCAGTACGAGCTCTATTTTGGAAAAGGGCGGGCAGGAAGATTGACGAGAGCGGCTGCTCCACCTGTTGCGAACTATCTTCGGACTTGGGATGTGGCGAGTTCGAGCCGCGTCGATGATTTCGTTGCGATTTCGAGGCACGTACAGCATCGGATCCGACGCTACTATCACCGTGAAGCCGCAGTGATCTATCCGCCTGTGGAGGTTTCGACCTTCAGCTTGACGGAAAAAGATGATGGCTATTTTCTTATCGTTTCTGCACTCGTACCGTACAAGCGCATCGACGTCGCGATTGACGCGTTTAATCGGACATCGGAGCGGTTGGTGATCGTCGGAAGCGGACCGGATGAACGAAGGCTCAAAGCCATTGCGGGTAAGAACATTGAATTCGCTGGCTGGGCCTCTCCCTCTGGACTCAAAGGGTACTACGAAAACTGTCGTGCGCTCATATTTCCAGGAGAAGAAGACTTCGGCATCACCGCGGTTGAAGCGCAAGCGTGCGGGAAGCCAGTTTTAGCATACGCACGGGGTGGCGTTTTGGAAACAGTTGTCGGTACAGGAGAGCGAAGAACGGGACTGCTCTTCCAAGAAGCGAGCGCTGAAAGTTTGCTCCAGGTGTTGAAAAGGTTTCGACGTGAGGAGTTTCGACCTGCGATGCTCCGCCGGAATGCAGAGCGATTTGCGCGGCCCATTTTTATCCGTCGCATTACGGCATTCCTCCAACAAAAATGGTCTAATCATCTGCGACAGCGTCCCTAACTCATTGAAAATTCGTTGACATTTTGTCTTTTAGTGGTTATATTTTCATTCCGATTTCTCAGAAAAACTCGTTGGGTTGAACCATGCCGTCTGGTAACGTTCATCACAAGAAAGAGCGTAAGTCGTATTCTCTCATCTTCCTCCCAAAGGGAGAGACGGGAAAGACAAGAACATTCTCGGTCAATGCTCTCTCCATTACGTTGACCATACTCGCGGTCGTGGCACTCGTATCGGCCAGCGTTCTGGCTCTTCTGATCTACACCCCCATCGGAGGGCATGTTCCTATATCAAACCCTGAGTTGGAGAACCGATACGGTAAGCAAATCGTTGCCCTTCAGCAACGTGTGAATCTGCTTGCCGAAGAGATGTTCACTCTGCGAGAATACAATCTCACCCTTCGAGGGGCACTTGGGGAGGAGTTGTCGGATAGTGCTGTAGCTCCGGCGAGAGAGCCAGTTGACTATTCTGCGTCCAACCTTTCGGACGTGAGTCTATCTATGCATCCCGAGCCAGTTGGCGAGGATCCTCAGTGGCTCGATTATACAAAGCCGCCCATCGAGGGAAGACCTTTCCAATTCGCTTCTCGAGCGCCGAACGAGTCGGGCTTATTGTACCTTCCGATTTCTTTTCCGGTGGAGGGATACATAACACGAGGGTTCGATGCTGCGGGTCGACATTTTGGAATCGATATTGCGGGCAAGCAGGGTTCCCCCATCAGTGCAGTAGCGGACGGCATTGTCATTTTTTCCGGCTGGACTTACCAAGATGGACAGATGGTGATCATCTCACATGCCGGGGGATACCTGACCTTCTACAAGCACAATCAGATGCTATTGGAATCGGTGGGAAGTCGCGTGCAGCGGGGCGAGCCGATTGCGTTACTCGGAAATTCGGGAAAGGCGAGTCTCGGTCCGCACCTTCACTTTGAAATGTGGAAAAACAGTGCCCCCATCGATCCACGTGAACTGCTTCTACTATCGTACGGATACTAGCACTGAGGAGAACCAACAGTGGCC
>JAZGDX010000202.1:0-2928 GCA_036478305.1 Bacteroidota bacterium | reverse complement strand
ACGACAGTCGCCTCCCATACATGTCCGGTCTCCGTTGGTGATCGGATATCGGTCGCGTAAATACCTGAATTGTCGTCCCAGTCATCCTTCACAAAATGCAGCGAAACAGCATCCGGGAGAATCGGGGGTTCATGCCAATCATATTCATCATAGCCGTCGTTCGCATCAGGCATTACCCCAACGTAATTCACTTGGTCCTTAACGTGTTCATCTCTCGCTACAATCTGAACAAGCCACTGAGTATCCGATACAAGCTGAGCCTTGACAGACTCCAGGAGCGTCGTCGAATTTGACGCCGTGCGATCCGAGGCGACAGTTGCCGGAGGGGCCATCAACGATGCACCAGAAAGTGAGAACCGCAGGTTCGTATTGCTACTCACTCTTATCGCCAACCCTTCCCATGGCTCTAATGACAAGTTTCCTTTCGTCCAACCATCTCCGCCTGACCAGTCCCATGCAACATTCGCCAGAATTTCCCGGTTGGCAAGCTCAAGAAGTGAGAGTGGAATACCATAGGGCAAGGGATTCCCCACCAAGTTCCATCCACTCGACAACGAAATCCCAGGAAAGATGAAGTTCAAGATCGGATACGTAAAACCTGCTTTGCTTCGGATAGTCTGCCGATCTCTCGTAATAAGGAAGTATCCCCTACCCACTGTGATCTGAGTTGTCGTCGAACTAGTGTATTCAATGAAACTTCCGCCGCCATACGCAAAGAACCTCCAATCCGTTCCGTTCGTACCGAGATCATTCAAGCCGGAGAAGAACGAATTAAATGCTTTGTTCTGAAGGTCCAGCGGTACGGAGAAGAGCCGATATGCAGACTCATTTGTTCCCGCAACTGTCGCGTGCGAAACTGCACCTGCAGCTACATTCACCGTAACAAAGAAGAGGTCCTGCTCGAGATTACCCACATTATCCTCAGCATTGATGACGTAGTACAAACCGTCTACCGATACAGCACTTCCCGGTATCGTTGCAGTCCCCCCAGTAATCGCTGAAAAATCTACCCTCGTACCGCTCGCGTCAGCTCCTACAAAATATTCTAGGTAGAATTCTGCTACACCCGATGGGTCGTCTGCGGAAGCTTCGACCCTGATGCTCACACCAGCATCTGCAGTTGTCGGGGTAACAATAGGATCAATGATCGGTGGTTCCCTGTCGACAAGTTGCTGAAGAATAATGTCATCCACATAAGCTCCTTCAAGCTCTACGGTTTCATCACTTTCGAAAAGGAACGCGATCCAAACTTGAGGTTCCCCGGTAAGGTCTCCAAGGTTTGGGACATCCGTCAAGTCCAATAGACCCTTTACCCACCCACCGGAATTTCCACTTATAAAAAATCCTTGAAAATCGCTCAGATCGGTGGCAGCCAGCCAGTAGAAGAAATCAAATTTCGCTTCGGTATCGAGCCAGAGGTGGAACTCTAGCTGGGCATCCGTTGCGTCGGAGAGATCAAATGGCCCAAAGATCATCCAAGCGAGCATGTTAGGAACATATTGATCGGTCACCGCTCCTGCAACAGCACCCTCGTCAGCACACCAAGCGCTCCACGAACCGCTCTGCGACCTGGTAGGATTGTCATCCCAGTAAACGTCGGTGAATCCACTCGATGCAAACACCATCCATCCAGCGGCTGGAAACTCGCCTTCGAAGCCTTCGCTCACTATCGTTTCCCAGCCCTGCGGATTTGAAGAATCAAGAGCTCGGTCAGCAGCCGGGATCTCTTGCCCAATTGAGACCTCGCCTTCCATACCTGCGACGTCTGTTCTGTACAGACCATGGCTTCCCGTACCTAACATTCCAGGAACTGCCGTCACTTTGGCCCTCACGGAGTCCATCAATTGTAGGGACGTTACTCTGAAGGGCTCTTGCTTCGAAATACGAACCTTGCCTTCGGCGGCTGGCCACTGACCAAACACCAACCCGAAAGGAAGAATAAGCCCGAGAAGTAAGAGAAACATGACTCGCTTCATTTGATCAGACCCCAATCTTTTGTTCGTAGATCCAGGTTCTTTGAACACACGAAGCCTGTACGTTTTCCAGTTGAACCCCGCGGCGTTGCATGAACTCTAGTTCATGTTAAGGAAAATCCGGTGGATTGGGCAGCGAAGTCGGACCGGGTGTTCCTGAAGGGCCTTCATCCCCGCCACCACCCGCAAGCAAAAAGGCAGCCGCTCCGCCTGCAACTGCGAGCCCACCGAGGACATAGAGGATCGTCTTGCTCCCTTTTCCTTTCTTTACTTTTTGTTCCGGGGATCTTGCTGGAGGTTTTTCTCTTGGCGGCTTTCCCCTTTTCACTTCCGGCGTAACATCCTCCGGTTTCTGGGCTACAGGCGGTTTATCTGTCTCGGGTATCAAGGTCGCCGTAACGCTTTCGTTCGAGTAGACTGCAATCCCCCGTGTCCAGGGATCGTACCCTTCCTTCTCGATGAGAACCGTGTAATCCCCCGGCTTCATCTTCACGATGAGTGCTGTCGTCCCTCGCTCCACCCCGTTAATAAACACCTGTCCGCCCGAAGGGTTGGACGCAATTGCCAGCTCGTACACATCCTCAGTCAACGCTGCAGTAATCCTCGTCTTGCCCGTGAGATTCAGTTTTCGCTCATACAGCTGATATCCACTCTTGAAAACCTGCAGCTCGTAATTACCGCGTTCAAGGTCTACCGTCAGAGGCGTCAGCCCGACTGATTCTCCGTCAATCATTACGACGGCTGTCGGTGGCGTGGAAACAAAGCTCACACTGTACGACGGCATCCCGAGCACGAAGACGAAATCACCTTCGTCTTCCGAGAACGACTTGAACACGGGCGTCTGGCGATTTCCCGATGCAGCAGTAACGGCCGGTTTTAGGTAGGTGAAAAGTTCAGTGGCGGTCACCAGATAGTCTCCCGTCAGATCTGCCAGACCCTTTTCCAATCCCTCGAT
>JAZGDX010000201.1:0-5190 GCA_036478305.1 Bacteroidota bacterium | reverse complement strand
AGCAGACTAATGCGAGTGTCCGGCTGATCACAAGATCTTTTCCTACGGGCTGACGAAACTGGAATCCGTCGAATGGAGATCGCATCACCTCTATGTTGTGTTGCGGCGTATCGTACTGTTCTGAACAATAGGCATGGAGGTTTGATTCCGAAAGCTCCTTTCTCTATATTAAATGCGCACATTTGCGCGGTGGCGGTTCTGGATTGCTTGCCTAATGGTACGGCAGTCCGGAACTGTGTGCTGCATAGTGGAGAGCTGGCAGAACGGCTATTGCACCGGTCTTGAAAACCGGCGCCCGAAAGGGCTTGGGGGTTCGAATCCCTCGCTCTCCGCTCTCGGGTATCTCGCTGGGAGAGACATTGCCTGCCCGCCCCGACTGTGTCGGGCCCGCCCATCTGTGTGCCGGGTGTCCCGACCCTACAGCGTAAATGCTGAAACGACTTCGCGCGCGGCAAATTCACGCAAAACGTTCCATGTACCAGATCAAGCTACTTGGCATCATATTCTGCGTCTCGTTCCTTATCTCCGCGTGTGACGATTCACCCACCGGTCCGGAAGAGGAAGGGGATCGGATCGTTGAGGGCGTCAACATTACGAAGTTGTTCGCCGAACCCACCTCCACCGAGATAAGTGCGATACTGCTGGAATGGGAGGGCCGTGATGCTGCAGCAGAGGGAATCCAGGAGTTGCTTACGGCCCCACTTCTTCTCGGAACTGCACAGGCGACGCTGCGGGTCGTATCACACACCGTCGGCGGCGTGCAGCACTTTGGGGTCATCGTCGCGCCTGCGGGAGCTTCACCGGCTAGCCTGCCGGTTCTGATCTACACTCACGGCGGCGACAGTGGAGTGAACATCGACGAGACGTTGGTGTTCCTGCCGTTTGCTCTTGGCGGCATTGGAGACGACTTCGTTTACGTCGTTCCGTCCTTCCGTTCGGAGTCGCTGATTTTTGACGGCAACACCTACCAATCCGGAGGCGAGCCCAGCCCGTGGGACCTCGACGTGGATGACGCGCTCGCGCTGCTGAACGTGGCACTTGAAACCACGCCGGAGGCCGACCCGACGCGGATCGGTGTCGTCGGTTTCAGCCGGGGTGCTAATGTTGGCATGCTGATGGCCGTGCGTGATCCGCGCATCGACCTCATCGTTGAGTTTTTCGGCCCAACCGATTTTCTCGGTCCATACGTGCAGGAGTTAGTGGAAGAGGCCCTCCAAGGGAATCCGCGGGATCTACCCGGTTTGGATCATCTCAACCGTACGTTCATTCAACCGCTCATGAGTGGTGCCCTCACGATCGAAGACGTGCGGCCTGAGTTGCTTCGGCGGTCACCCGTTTACTTTGCGGATCGGTTGCCTCAACTCCAGGGGCACCATGGCACCCTGGATGTTGTCGTCGATGTGAGTCAGGCTGAGCGACTGATCGAGGTCATGGAGCAGCTGGGTCGCAGCGAACCGGAATTTGAGTTTTACCTCTACGAAGGCGGGACCCACAATCCCCTCTCCCTCCCGGGCAGCATCGATCGGAGTGCGGAATTCCTCAGTCGTCTGTTTGCTCCGTTGATAGCGGCACAGTAACTCGGCTCATTGCTCCGCCTACTGTCAAGAAAAGAGAGAGGAACCGGAATGATTCTAGCCTTTCATGTGCGGGCAAGTGGTTAGGTAAGAGCAATTCCTCCTCAGCTGTTATAGAAAGAACTTGTGGATACTTCATGGAGGAAGTCGTATCCCGGGACAACTTCTCTCCTCGATTTGCACGACCGAATCAATGGCTGATCGAAGTTACGCAGCGATTAAAGAGCGTCTGGAACAACGGTACTCTGTTATCCTTGACGGCGGTATCGGCACCGAGATCGTTCGTAGGGGAGTCCGGTGGCGGCAGCTCGGTCTGCGCACGGACTCAGACACAGTGCAAAAAGTGCACGAAGACTACATCGCCGCCGGTGCTGATGTCATCACCACGGATACCTTCCAACTCACACAACGGCTGTTTCTCAACCTCTTTCATAACCTCGAGCACATGCGTCACATTGGTCGGGAGAGGTTGGAACATCAGGCCGAAGAACTGGCCATAAAGGCCGTCGATATCGCTAAACGAGCGCGAGGGAATCAGGCCAAAGGACGCGCTGTCGTCATTGCGGGATCCATCGCACCAATCCAGCATTGTTATCGACCGGATCTATCCCCCCCGTATGCAGAAGCGCAAAGGGAGCATGCCGAGACAGCGGCACTCCTCGCTCAGAGTGGAGTTGATTTGCTACTCGTCGAGACGATGAACAACAGCACGGAAGCAAAGGCTGCTCTGCAAGCTGCGAAGCGGACCGGTCTGCCGGTATGGCTCAGTCTTATTCCTGGTCCTGGCGGAAGTGTGCTGAGCGGGGAGTCGCTGGCGGACGTCGTGAACGCTCTCGAACCGCTCGGACCCGACGCCCTGCTCGTCAACTGCGCCCCTCCGGAGGATATCACGGCAGCCGTGCAAGTTCTTGCGCGCCACTGCAAAGTGCCATTCGGAGCGTACGCTCACGTTGGGCGCTATGATCCTCCAAGCTGGAAGTTTGAATTCCATCCTCAGTTTGTCGATACCGAAGGATGGTCACCCGACCGCTATGCGGAGGTTGCTGACACGTGGAGGGAGGAGGGAGCCACGATCATCGGTGGATGTTGCGGGACGACACCCGATCATACCCGGGTGTTGCGACAGAAACTTGTCGCCGTAGAACAAAGTTGAGTGCAAAGGGGACGCGAAATTATTAATGACGCCAAACTACGAACCCATAAGAGAGAAGCTCGCAAAGAACGAGGTGGTCGTTCTTGATGGTGCGATCGGGACGGAGATTCTCCGCCGCAACGTCTCATGGGCGGACCATCAGCTGACAAACAACCCCGCCGTCATTCGGTCGATTCATGAGGACTATATCACGGCTGGCGCTGATGTGTTCACCACCAATTCGTTCCAGCTCGCTCGCCGCTTCCTCCTCAATCATTTCCGGGATATTGACCACATGCGAAGGATCGGAGCGAGGGGCCTAGAGGTCCGTGCCGAAGGATTGCTGCGGGCATCGGTGGAACTGGCGAAGGAAGCACGAGCGCGAGCTGGTAAGGGCCGTCCCGTGGCCATCGCCGGGTCCATCACGACCCTCGAGTGGTGTTTCAGACCTGACTTATCACCCAGTGCGGATCAAGCACGAATTGAATACCGGGAGATCGCTCAGGTGATGAAGGAAGCGGGGGCGGACCTGGTTCTGCTGGAGACCGTCAACAACGTCATGGAAGCCAAAGTTGCGATGGAATCGTTCCGGGAAGTGGGGATCCCTGCCTGGATCAGTTTTGTCTGCGATTCGGAAGGCAATTTGTTTAGCGGTGAAACGCTTGACTTGGCTATCGAGAGTCTCGCTCCTCTCAAGCCCGATGCAATTCTCGTCAACTGCGCGCCGCCCAACGATATCACAGCGGGTTTGCGTTTCCTGACATCCTCTGCGAGTCTTCCAACGGGTGGTTATGCGCATATCGGCCGATTTGATCCACCCGAGTGGTTGTTCACCGATGAATTCCCACCGGAGGAGTACCTCAAGGCGGCTCGCAGATGGATCGATATGGGAGCACGAATCATCGGAGGATGCTGCGGCACGACGCCGGGTCACATTGCGCTGCTGGCGAAATCCCTTCGGTAGGACCCTCAGGTTCAAGGGGGGGAACGGTCGAGTTTCTATCGATCGGGATGTGAATCTCCTCAAGTTTATCGGACGCCAATTTCATAGAACTAGTTAAGAGTTGACGCACTTCTCGTGGATGTCGACGGTGGCTCACTGCCTGAATATCGGCCTTGTGAGGCACGTCGGTCCCCCTGCGCCTTTGAACGAAATCTCTTCTCCGTCATAAACTCGAACGTCAACCCCTTCGTTTTCAAGCATCGACCGAGTTTGAGGGTTCCCGGAGAGCATGATGCACTTCCGCGGGCCTACCGCCAGAACGTTGCACGCCATTGTTTGAAATTCCGAATCCGGAATCTCCAGCAGTCGAATTCCCCTCGAGAGGAGCCATTCTCGAAAGTGGACGGGGAGTAGTCTTGAGTAGACGACGGCAAGGTTGTCATCGATGAGGCTGAGGAGCGACATCAGATGCATCACGTCGTTCGGCCCCTTCCAGTGCGGCAACGGGACGACGGTCACTTCGTTTACCGCGTCTTCCAGAAGATGTTTGAGTTGCACGATGCCTTCATCGTTTGTGCGGTAGCCTCTGCCAACTGCGAGTGTCCGGTCATCGAACCAGACGACGTCGCCGCCCTCGAGCTTGCCGTCACCGGTGATGGCGCCGAGGATGGGAACACCAATTTGCTTCAGGAACTCTCCTGCTGCGGCCGGCTCGTGCCGACGCTGGTCCTTTCCCATTTTACAGAGGATCGCTCCTTTGTTCGAAACGATCACGGGATCATGAACATAGATGGCGTCGAGACCTGTCTCATTCTGGCGGGGGAGGAAGTAGATTTCACCGACAGACTCTGGTAGGAGTTCAAGAAACCGCTCGTATTCGTCGACTGCCTTTTCGTAGTCTGGCCGGCCTGAATAACGCAGCGATTTCCATTGAGCATCGATACTTTGGTTGCTTGCGAACGCATCCCTCGGATGACTGAGGAGAAGACTCCGGATAGGCTTCACCATGGATTGGCAGCCGAATTTCATGGTCTCGTATCACGTCCTGAGCATTTGTCAGCCTGGAGCAGATACACGTAGAAAGGCAAGATGATTTGCCAACCATACAACATTCTGCCAATAGACGCAAGATGACTGTAGAAGAGGCCTTGCTCATCGCTGTGCAGCAATAAATCTACTTGCAGATAGATGGGAAATATGTTAGATTTGGATTGTTGAAGAGTTTCTTGCACGGGGTCGTAGTTCAGCTTGGTTAGAACGCCTGCCTGTCACGCAGGAGGTCGCGAGTTCGAGTCTCGTCGACCCCGCTAAAATCAAGGGTTTTGTGACACCCCCTCTCCGTTTGACCCCCAAAGTGTTAGCAGTTTGTTAGCAGTTTTGTTAGCACCTCTTCTCTCCCTCCCTAACACCTCTTTTCAGACAGGAGGTGTTTTATGCCCACCTTGTTCAAGCGCTCCAGCGGGATCTACTACATTTCGTTTGAAGAGGAGGGTAGGCGGAAGTGGAAAAGCACCGGCAAGACTCGAAAAAGCGATGCACTG